>JAISDI010000236.1 GCA_031264895.1 Endomicrobium sp.
TTAAGATCCAGCAAAATCGAAAAAGCCTTCAAAGCAAAAGAACAATCCCGCCAGCTTGATTTATTTTAATTTATTGACGACGAAAAAAACTGAAACATATATAAGTCATTGCGAAACAAACGATGAACCTATATTTTTCATTATAGCGTGCATATCTTTTTTTTCATGCGCCGGTTCATTTCGCATACCGGTGACAACATGCACGCCTTTAACGTCAAATTCCAACAGCTGAAACATGTTTTTCGTATAATCAAAATACGCTTGGAACATACCGGAATCAGGATTACCCTGAGTAAATACAATAAGCAATTTCTTTTTCACATTTTTTTCTTTGAAATGCGGGGAGAAACGCGGCGAAATTTGCGCAAACAGCCTGTCGGTGAATATCTTCGCTTGCGCGCTCATCTGCCCCATGTAAACCGGCGAGCCGAGAACAAGGGCGTCGGCATGTTCAATCGCGCCGTAAAGTTTTTGCATATCGTCGTTGACAACACAACCGCGGTTCTGAGCGCTATTGTGGCAGCAAAGACAGCCGCTGCACGGGTTGATCTTAATATCGCTGAAATTCCATGATTGAGTTTCAGCCCCCTGCTCTCGTGCGCCTTCAAGTATTTTGTTTATTATCCAAGCGGTATTGCCTTCTTTACGCGGACTTGCAATAAATCCGATGATTTTCATTTTTACTCCTTGTACACGCTGTTGGGAAATATAATTGCGGCTGTATTATGAAAAAATTATGTCAGTTTATATTTTTTCTTTACGGAAGAAAGTTTTGAAGAAATAAGCTTTAAGGCTTCTTTGCCGGTTGAAATTTTTCCTTCCTGCTGGGCTTGTGTTACGGCTTCCAGCAAGTCTTTAAGCCAAGGGCCGGGTTTTAGTTTAAACCGTTTCATTATTATATTGCCGTTGGTAATTTTGGGGAGCGGTTTGGTATTTTTTACTTTATAGTACATTGATATAAGACGGCGGACGGATTTTTCCTGATTTTTTAGCTCGTTCGGCGAAAAAACTTTTAATCTTTTGTAAGAATGCCAGTCCGACATTGAAAGCAAAAGTAAATCCGGAGTGTTTTCTCCTGCGTCTCTGAAAAATTTTAAAGCCGCTTTGTCCGTAACTATATTGTTTTTAGTGAGCGTCGAAGGACGCATATGATTTTCTATAAGAAATTTGATTACAGCCGTTTCTTTTTTGCCGGCTTTCAACGTTTTCATTATCTCTTCGATTTTTTCAGCTCCCAGAAGTTCGTGTCCGAAAAATCTCATTTTGTTTCCTTCTTTTTTTGCGGTTTCGGGTTTGGCATTATCGTGAAATAATGCCGCAAACTTTAAAAGATTAGCTCCGGTAACGTTTTCTGAATATTTTTCTTTATCTGAAAAATGTTCTTCGAGTTCATTAAAATTATCCGGAAAATATTTTTTAAGATCGTTAAGTATGTTTTCTGCCGCTTCCATAGCTTCAAAAGAATGCTGGAATAAACCTCCCGGGTGATAATAATATTTTTTTAAAGCTTTTTTCATCTTTGTAATCTCGCAAAACAGAGCCGTAAGAAGTCCGCTTTTGTCCATAATTTTCAAAACGCCGCAAGAGTTTGGTACGGACAGAATTCTAAAAAACTCGTTCTTTATTCTTTCCGGAGCGGCTTGTTTTATAAGTTTGGCGTTTGATTTTATCTGCTTTAAAGTTTCCGGAGTTATTTTGAAACCCGTTTCCGCCATAAACCTGAATGCGCGAAGCATTCTTAAAGGATCTTTTTTAAACGCGGCTTTTGAAACCGTATTTAGCGTTTTATTTTTTAAATCCGCAAGGCATCTCTTATCTGCAAATATCATATTCCGCTTATAATCTTTGAAATACGCTATATTAAAAGCGGCGGCATTTACGGTAAAATCTCTGTTTTTCAGATCTTCTTCTATGTTTTTTCCGTCAAAAAGCGAAATGTCTATATTGGAAACTATACTTTTATCTTTTAATATTATTCTGTAAACCTTATTTAAATCGTCAAGAACGACAAGTTTTGCCGCAAGCGCGGAGGCGGTATTCTTTGCAAATTTTTGCGCATCTTTACCGACGGCCAAATCAATATCGGCGTGACGGCGTTTCAAATATAAATCTCTGGCAAAACCGCCCACTCCGTAAACTTCATAACCTTTTGAGCAGCCGACAATCTTTTTAATTAATTTTTCCATTTCACAGTTCCATTGAAGATATTAAATTCGCTATATATTTATTTTCTTTTTCATTGAAAATTTCATCTGAAGAACAATCTTTGACGATTTTTCCGTTCTCCATAATAATCATTCTTTCCGAAAAATCAGAAGCGGCGGAAATATCGTGCGTAATTAAAATTATCGAAGTATTTGAAACTTTCTTTATGTTTTTAAAAATATCCAATATCCTGCTTTGCGAATAAACGTCCAAAGACGCAAAAGGTTCGTCCGCTATTATAAGTTTAGGGTTTTTTAGCAACGCTCTTGCAACGGCTATTCTTTGCCTTTGGCCTCCGGAAAACTGATGGGGATAATTGTTTAAAATTCTGCCGTCCAATCCCACTTGTTCAAGAGCTTTTATAATAGTTTCTTCGGAGTTTTTCGTTTTTTTACAGTCCAGAGCTTCCAGAAGAGATGATTTTATTTTTAATTTCGGGTTTAAAGAAGCATACGGATTTTGAAAAATCATCTGGACTATTTGTGAAAGTTCCGACGGAGAATAATCTTTCATATCTTTACCAAAGTATTTAACGCTTCCGCCGTCATAGTCAAGAAGATTGGCAATAATTCTGCCGAGCGTCGTTTTTCCCGAGCCGGAACTGCCTATAACGGACAAATACCCGCCTTCTTTCAAAGAAAAACCGGCATTATCCAAAGCAAGAAATTTATTTTCCTTAAAAAATTCTTTCGAAACATATTGTTTTGATAAATTGGCGGCTTCCAAAAGCATTTAGTCCCCTATCAACAGTTTTGTGTATTCATGGCGCGGATTTGCAAAAATTTCATGGGTGTTTCCGGACTCGACAATTTCGCCGTCGTGCATAACCGCGGTTTTATCAGAATATTTTTTTGCTATAAGCATATTATGAGTTATCATTATAAGCGTTAGACCCATGCTGTTTTTTAGTTCCATGATCAAATCAAGTATTTGTTTTTGTATGGCGGCGTCAAGGCCGGTAGTGGGCTCGTCCGCTATCAAAATTTCAGGATTGTTTATTATTGCCATGGCTAT
>JAISDI010000242.1 GCA_031264895.1 Endomicrobium sp.
ACGGCTTTGTTTTTTTATTCTCCTATGGGAGGTACGGGAAAATCTGAATTACTGAACGGTTTTGTCGGCGCGTGCGACCGCCTTAATATCAGTCATGCGCATTTGAGTACTCAGGATATAAGCGATAAGTTTTCGCCGAAGGCTATTAAAGAAGTTAACGCAGTAATTATTGAAGACGCTGAATTTATCGGCGGGAAATTTGGAAACGACGTCAATCTTGCTAAAGTTAATGCGCTTATTGACCGGCAGGAAATTACTTATAATCAAAAAATGGTGCGCTCCGAGCAGATACGACCGAATTTGTCTATTATAGGTTCCACAAATAACCGCTATTCTAACCGGCGTTACAGCGTTATAGTTATTAGAAATTCTGAAATTGACCTTGAAAAACATAAGCCGCCTACGCCGGTGCGTTTAGTGCAGGCTTGGATGGACGCTATTAATTTTTGCCCCGACCCGCATATTAAATTTGTAAGCGTTAAAACTAAAAACCAGCGCAGCCCTTTTGTTGTTACCGACAATATGATTAAAATTTTTAATTTGGTTAACGATGACGATTCTTCGTTTGAGACTGTCGGAATGCGCAAAATTATTGATTATTGTACAAAAGGCAGCGTAAACCCCAGAGCAGAAAATATAGTTAAAGACGACGTTAGAATGCTTATTAAACTGGGTATTGCCAACCAGATTAAAAAAAATCCGCGTTGGGGGCTTGGCGTGTCAAAAATAGAGTTTGATATGTTTAAGTTCCGCGATTTTATCGATACCGATGAAACCGATGAAAAAAGTATCTCTGTCGCCGATGTAGAAACTGCGGTAATTAATAATTATATTAAAGATATTGTTTTTGATTCCGACGAAGAACTGAAGAAAATTGAAAAAGAATTTAAGCGTTTTAGCGAAATGAAAGACGTGCTTGAAAAAAAGCCAAAGACTAAGACTACAAATGAAAGTATAATGAAGCTGGAATTTAAGATGCAATCTTTGTTAGAACGTAAAAGAGAGATAGAGCGCTTTATTGACTTAAGGAAACTTATTTTAGACGCTAAACCCCCGCCCCCCGCATGATGCGTAGCCGCTTAGTACTTCGCCGGTTTAATTACATTCGTTTCATGCTTTTGATTTTAACCTTGTTTATCCGCTAGGTTTTTTTCCTTTGGCGCTTAAAGCGCAATATTATAAAACTGCCGGCTCTGTCAGCCGGGTTTTTTTTATTTTTGGGACGTCCCTGTCCCCCGACAGCTTAAAAAATATCTTTTTTTTGCCGCCCGCCCCCCTTTCTTAAGACAAAAGCGGAAAAAATCATTATTTAGGTTCAATTTAGCGCGTTTTTAATGCGTTTTTTTATGTTAGCTTTTCTGTTTTATTTCCGCTTTGGCAGTTGAAACGGGGACGGGTAATGCATTTTTATGCCGTTTTTATTAAAAGCTAACGTTAATCTAACGTTATCAATTTATATATAAAGCTAACGCAAGCTAACATTTTTTTTAATGCTTAAATCTTGTTTATTTTTCAATGCTTTTACTTAAAAAACTCTTCTTATAATGTTAGCTTTGTTAGCTTTTTTTAAAAGTATATATAAATTTAAAAAGGTAAATAATTCAAAAAGCTAACATTGCGCTTAAAGCGCTGTATTATAAACTACACTGAACTTAATGGCATTTTTATTTTAAATACTTCTATCTAAAGATTATGACCGTATAATATAAATGGCAAAAACACAGCAAAGATAAAACGGTTAAAACGGGCAGAAAACAGGCAGTCATAAATTTAAATTTATATTGATAAATAAAGAAAATCAAGAAAAAATAAGGGTGTGCTTGTGTTAAAAATGCGGGTTTTTGTCCTTATTATAGAAGGTTCTCGGATTTCTTTTGAAAGGCTGAAACGTTAGATTGGATTTTTGTGGCAATGATTTAGCAATGTTTTTGGGGTTTTGTAGGGCGCGGGTGAGTGGTTTTTGGTTTATAGGGCTTAATCTTTGGCAATATTGAGGGTTTTTATGGCAACAAAAATAAGGGATTTTTCGATTCAAGATGAAATTCAATTGGAATTGAGCGATGAATTTGTAAGGGCGATAAAAATTTCATTGCCGGAAAAATATGAAATATTGGCGCAGGCTATTGCTGATGGCGTTAATCACACGGATGCGTATATTAAGGCGTTTCCAAAAAATCACAGCAAAAGAATTACTATTACGCAGCGGGTTAGCCGGCTGCTCCGCGAACATGCGGAAATTGAAAATAGGGCTTGGCAGATTTTGGAAGAGGCGGGGAACGCGCCGAAAATTGCCAAATTAAGCCGTGCTTTAGAAGTTGTTTCTGAAATTTTAAATAACGAAAAAGAAGAGAGCAGTATGCGTCTGCGGGCTTCTGAAATTATAATTAATCTCAAAAGCAAAACGGCTAAAGGAAAACAAAACGATGGAGATCGGCAATTTGCTTCCGGAGCTGAGGCAATATCCAGTTTTATTAGCTCAATACAAAAATTATCCGGAAAATGAAGTATTAAAGAATTTGCGCGGCGCTGGCCTTGCTGATTTGTTTTTTTTATTAACTGTTATCCTTAATCGGCCGGATGCTTATAACGAGTGGTGTTTTAAGCAGTGCCGGATTGTGCAAAATGAACCGAATGAATGTTTGGATTTGTGGAGTAGGGAGCATTACAAAAGTACCATTATTACGTTTGCGCTTACCATTCAGGATATTTTGAGCAATCCAGAAATTACGGTTGGATTGTTTAGTCATACGCGGCCGATGGCAAAGGCGTTTTTAAAGCAAATTAAAAATGAATTTGAAAATAACGGGTTGCTTAAAGAACTTTATAGCGATGTGCTTTATAGCGATCCAAAACGGCAATCGCCGCAGTGGAGCGACGACGGGGGATTGATTGTAAAACGCAAAGGAAACCCCAAAGAATCCACGATCGAAGCTTGGGGTGTTGTGGATGGGCAGCCAACATCGAAACATTTTGAATTGTTAGTTTATGATGATGTTATATCGAGGGAAAACGTTGGCAATATTGAGCAGATACAAAATACTACTGAAGCTGTTAAGCTCAGCCTCAATTTGGGCAAGAAGGGCGGTAAGCGTAGAATGATTGGAACTCGTTACGCTATGGGAGATACATATAACACGTTTATTGAGGAAAAAATTTTTAAACCGCGCGTTTATGCGGCAACCGAAGATGGTAAGCCTGATGGAAAGCCGGTTTTTTTATCGCAGGAAGAGTTGGCAAAGAAGCGGCGGGATTTGGGAATATATTTGTTTGGTTCTCAGATGTTGCAAAATCCTACGGCCGATTCATCGCAGGGATTTGATGTCGAAAATTTGAGATATTATGAACAAATTAAGCCGGATGATTTTAATTTGTATTTGATTATAGATCCGGCAACGGCAAAGAAAAAAGATAACGATTATTCGGTTTTTACATTGATAGGGTTGGGCGCGGATAATAATTATTATTTGGTGTACGCGTTAAGAGATAGGCTCAATCTCAAAGAGCGTACAAAAAAATTATTTGAACTGAAGAAACGTTTTCCCAACATTAAAGATATCGGTTATGAGGAGTACGGAATGTTGTCGGATATTGACCACATAAAAGAAATTCAGGAATATGAAAATTATAGATTTGAAATTAAAAAGATTCATGGCAATCTTCACAAAAACGATAGGATAAAAAAACTTGTACCGCCGATGGAAACGCATAGATTTTTTGTGCCGAACAATTTGTATTACGTGGACAATGACGACAAACAGCAGGATTTTATAAAGCAGCTTAAAGATGAACTGAGAACTTTTCCGCATTCTTCGCATGACGATATTTTGGATAATATGTCGCGTATTATGCACGTGCAGGAATCTAAAGAGAGTTTGTTGTGCTGGAAGCCGGAATTTCCGGAGATTGCACGTAATGTTGCGCCGGATTCTGATGAAGAGGATTTTAGTGTGTTCGATAAATATCAATGAGGCTAGGAGAGTTTTATGGGTTGGACAATCGGTGAGAATAGCGTTTTTAATCATTTAACAGGTTTGGCCACTATCGCCAACAAGGGAAAATCTGCTGGTAAGAATATTGGTAAAGGCGATTATGGCGCTGCACTTTCCGACATAGGGGCGGCAAGCCTTTATTTTCTTGACCCAAGTGTAACTGCGTCAACGCTAACCGCGCAAATGGCATTCGGAAGTAATGTCTTCGGAGATATGCAAAATCTGCCTACTACTATGGTAGGCGGAGTTGTAAATAACCTAGACGGATATAACAACAAACTGCTGCAGGAGCAGATGGATGCGGCTTTGGAAAAGCAGGCGACTTCTTATCAGAGCGCTCTTGATTCTTATATGGAAAATTCTAATATGGTTACTGTTAATGATTTTACCGATACGCGAAAGAAGATTAAGGCGGCTTTGCGCGGCGGGATTGATTCTACTATTTATGGCGGCCGCACGCTTGGCGGAAACGCTATTCTAGGATAACATATGAATGAAAAAGATTTAGAACGGTCAATAAAAAAGAAATTTAAGAGTTTGTTTTCTACTCAGGTTAAGTTTGTGCCTCATTGGAAAAAAATTACTCGCTATATTTTGCCTAAGTGGGGACTTTATGATAGGAGTCCGCAGAGTTGGCTTGTGCCGGATTATTCTGAAATTATTGACTCTACCGCTACTAATGCAAGCGATATTGTCGTTTCCGGACTCATCAACGGGCTTATGCCTCAAAATCAGCAGTGGTTTAAACTGCGCATTAAAAATAATCCGGAGCTTATGAATAACGACAGTGTAAAGCGCTGGCTTTTTTCCGTCGAAAAAACTATTTTGGATATTTTTGATTTTGCAAAGATATATAACTATATGCCTCAGATTTTTGAAGAGTGCGCGGGGTTTGGATGTGCTGCCGCATTGACGCTTGAAAACCAAGACAGTGTAATCTCTATGCGTAATTTTACCGTCGGGCAATATGCGTTTGCAGAGAACAATCTGGGAGAAATTGACACGCTTGCCGCCGATTTGTTTTCTACGACTTCCCAACTTAAAGACGAATTTGGGTATGATAATCTTCCTGACAGCGTTCAATATGAATGCGACAAGGACAGCGATAAGACTTACTGCGTCGGATTTTTTATTACTAAAAACGATAATTATGAATATAAAGGCAGAAAAATAAATCAGCCTTTTGTTTCTTTTTATTGGATTGATGATAAAAATGAAGAAGGCTTTTTGCGCGTCGGAAAGTTTTATGATTTTCCGGCTTTAACGCCGCGATGGGAAAGGACTAAAGCCGGTAACCCTTATGGCAGCGGTAACGGCGTCAAGGTTTTAGGGAAAATTTTTTCTATCAAAGAACTTGAAGACGCATCCCATTTAGGCATTGAATATATGGCAAAACCTCCGCTTCAGATTAATTCCGTTCAACGAATTACTTCTATCAAAAGAAAACCCGGCGAAGTTAATTTTATTGACTTTAAGGGCGGAACTGCCGGCGCTCGTAATTTGTTTGAAGTCAATTTTGATATTAACGCTTTAGAGGCGAAACTTGCTCAAAAAAGAAAGTCTATTGAAGACGATTATGGCGCGTCTTTATTTTTGATGGTTGCAGGCGCAAGTAAAGAAATGACGGCTTATGAAGTGGCTAAATTGCAGTCTGAGCAGCTTTTACGTTTTGGGCCGGTGTTTCAGAGGCTTGTGCCGGAAAATATTACACGCTTGATTGAACGTACTTTTGGCATTGGGTTAAGAGGGCATTTGTTTGAACCTGTGCCGCAGGAGTTGGCCGGAGCTTATATTGATATAGAGTATACCGGTTTGCTTGCGCAGGCTTTAAAAATGGCTGAAGTCAATGCTTTGGGGAATGCTATTTCTTTTGCCGGTAACCTTTTACAGATTAAACCCGATATTGCCGATTTGGTTAATTGGGATACTGCCGTACGAAAATATTTTAATATTACCGGCGTTGCTCCGGACGTTTTGAAAAAAGAAGATGAAGTTGACGCTTTGCGTCAGCAACGCGCTGCGCAGCAGGCTCAGGCCGCAGAAGCCGCTCAATCTGTGGCTTTGCTCGATACTGCGGCTAAGATGAAAGAGTTGCAGCAGCCGGTTGAAACTAGGGAGAATAACGCAAATGCCTGATGAAAATGAAATCAATGAACTTTCAAACAGCGACTGGAAATTTGTTTTAGGAGACGTGCGCGGTCGGCGCGTTATCAAAGAACTTTTGGATATTTCTAATGTGTTTGAATCAAATGAATATACTGATATTATTGCTGTGGCTAAATGTGAAGGCAGACGCTCTATCGGGATACACATTTCAAATAAGGTTTTAAATATTGCAAAAAACAGATTTACGCAGATGTTTGAAGAGGCGCAGGCTGTAAATAATGAAATAGAAAAAGAGGAGAATGTATGAAAAGAATTTCATGGTTTCAAAAAATGTTTGGGATTACGGTTTGTCATTATTTTGCAGAGGATGGCGGCGACGGCGGCGGAGCTGCAGGAGTAAGCGGCGGCGGCGAAGCTAAAGACGGTGAAGATAAAAGCAACGAAGGCAAGGACGGGCAAGACAAAGATGGGGGCAGTAAAAACGGAGAAGACAAAAGCGGCGAAGGTAAAGGCGATGAATTGAAAGATTTTAATTTGCCGGACGATATGAAATCTACGCCGGAACTTCAGGCTAAATTTAAAGAGGCCGCTAAAACTTTGGGGCTTTCTCAGGAAGCGGCTCAGAAATATGTCGATTATGAAATTAAGCTTGCAAAAGAATATACGACGGCTCAGCAAGATGAGCGAAAGAAGCTCTTGGATACGTGGCGGAGCGAAACCGACCAGTATCTCGGGGCCGATAAAGACAAGAAGCTTGCTGTGATTGCCAGAGGTATTAATGCAAGCCCTACAGGCGCACAAGTAAAGGAAATTTTGCAAAAGTCCGGGCTTGAAAATAATCCGCATATTGTGAAATTTCTTTATTTTGTCGGTGAGCAGTTTACCGAAGACGGCGGAATTTCTAAGGGCGGTAATGCCGCAGCAGCCGAAGAATCCGAAGATCCGGCCGTTGAACATGCTCGTAAACAGCTTGAAGGATTGAAGGGCAATAAGTAGTACGACAACGACACGACAAAGGCTAACGTGGCTTCCCGATTACGAATTTCGGGAATGACCGGACGAACGGAAGTTTTTTTTATAATGCGCCGGCTCAGCCGGCGGGGATGACTAATTAAAAGAGGAGATTTATATGGCTAAGGCTTTGAATTTACGTAAGTTGGCGGCTTTTGAAAAGTGGGATGTCGTTACTGTAAATACTATTGAAACTATGTCTCAGGAGAATCCTATTCTTGAGGATATTTTGTGGCTTCAGGAAAATACTCCTAACGGGTATAAGCATCGCGAACGCGCTGTTTTGCCGACTGTTATCGCTAGAAAGTATAATCAGGGAATTGAAACGTCCGTTAACGGCGTTAAAACTGTTATTGATCCAAGAACCGAACTGCTCAGCAAGCTTGAGCTTGATAACTCTTACTTGGAAGATTTTGACGACGCGGCTGAAGCTCTTGCCGACGAGCAGGAAGCTTACAGAACTGCTAACGGTCAAAAACTTGGCGCGGCTTTGTTTTACGGCACGCGTGGCAAGGAAAGTTTGTACGGGTTTGCTCCTCGATACAACACTCTCAACCCCGCTATTTCTACGTCTAAATATATCATTGACGCCAGCGTTGGGATCTCTTCGCCGTCTAATTTGGCCAGCATTTGGATGATCGCTTGGGGTAAGAGAACTGTTCACGGGTTTTATCCTCGCAAGTCTAAGGCCGGTCTCATCGAAGAACCTTTACAGGATAATCCTAATGTTGCAGGCGAAAACGGCGGGACTCTTCCCGGTAAGACGCAGTACTTCAAATGGAAAGCAGGGTTGGCTGTTGAGGATTTCCGTTCTGTTGTGCGTATCGCTAATATCGATACTGTTAAGGCTGCTACTCTTAATGTCGGCGCGTCTAACGTTCCCGACCTGGAGGCATTATTAATAAAAGCATTCCGCCTTATAAAAGCTAAGGGCGCAACTATTGTTTGTTATGCTAATCAGGATGTTATGAGCGCTCTTGATTTACAGGCTTTGGGCAGATATAAACAGAGTTATCCGATTAAAGAGTTTGCCGGCGGGTTGTTGACTTTTGTTAAGGGCAATATTCCGGTAAGACAGCAGGATTGTTTGTTGTCGACTGAGGAGCTTGTAACTGCCTAACGGCAAATCCCCCGTCATGCTGCGCATGACACCCCCTTTAAAAAGTGGGAATTAACGACACGGAAACGATATAAAAGACAAAAAAATACTGCGCACGGCATAGAAAAGCCGTGCGCAGACACAGGAGAATTAATATGCAAGATGAAGCTTTGAGTTTGGTTGATAAGGTTGCTATTCCCGCTGCCAGCGGGGTTATTGGGAAGACTCTTGATTTCGGCGGCAAGATTTCCGCCGAGCCGGATGTGGTTTATGAGCTTTGCGTTGATGAAGATTTTGCGGGCGGAACTTCTGCGCAGGTAACACTGCAAACTTCCGACGATAACAGTACTTTTACTACTGTTTACGCTTATCCCGCTATTGCGCTTGCTTCCGGTAAAGCCGGATTGATTTTGACCAGTCCGCATTTGCCTGTCAATGGAGTAGGCAGATATTTGCGGGTTTATCTTGCCATCGTCGGCACGTTTACCGCCGGAAAGTTCAGCGTTAACGCGCAGACTTGGTCTAATGACAGGCCTTGACAGGCGGTAAGTTAGAAAGACAAAGACACGGCAACGACAAAATTACCGATAACGACTTTCGGGAATGACCGGACGAACGGAAGTCTTTTATAATACTCCGGCTTAGCCGGCGGGAATGACTAATTGAAATAGGAGATTTTTATGAGTTATAAGACTTTGACGGATACGTTTATTGGCGGGGAGTTTCGTAAGGCAGGGTTTGTTGTGGCCGAAATCCCCAAAGGGCTTGATAAAAAACATTTCGAGGAAACTAAAAAAGAGAAACCGGCGGCGACAACTGAACCGCATAATGCGGCTCAGCCGCCAAAAGTTCCGCCGGAAAAATAATATGAATATTAACAAGACCGATATTTGCAATTCCGCTTTGATGAAGTTTGCCGACGAGAGTATTGAAAATGTTGATTCAAATTACTCTGAACGCGGGCGCAGGCTGCGCCTTGTTTATGAGCAGACTTTAAGGAAAGTTTTAGAAAGCGCTAACTGGAATTTTGCTAAGAGTTTTATGCGCTTGCAATTAATACAGCTTAGTGAAGACGAATTTAGCAAATATCGGTTTTGTTATGCTTATCCCGACGAATGCGTTTATATACGCAAGTTGATTGCCGGCAGCAGAATTTACAAGTTTGAAGATTATAAACATAGAGATATTTTTTTGACTACCGACGGACGTAAGGCTATTTCTTGTAATATTTGCAGTAACTTGATTATAGAATATACCCGCTATGTAGATAAACCTCATGTTTATAGCGCGGGGTTTGTTAATGCGCTTGTTAACAGGCTTGCGTATGAAGTTTGTTACAGCTCGTCCGGTAAAAGCGATAAGGCGGCGGAGTTTTTGCAGGTTTATCAGATGGAAGTTGATACCGCTATTGCCAATTCTCTGAACGAAGATGACGACGACGAGAAAATTCATAGTGAGAGTTTAAAGGCTCATCGACGGGCTTACGACGACTTACCTTAACGGCAAAGACAAAGGCTAAAATGGATTCCCGATAACAACCTTCGGGAATGACAAAAAGACAAAGACTAAAGTTACAGGAGAAAAGTGCGGCAATAGTAAAGACTTAAAAAACAGTGTCTTTCTATCTTGCTGTGCGCAAGCACATGACTACGGCGGATGTTGCGCAACAATCGTTTACTATGGGGGAAGTTTCTCCGCTTATTGCCGCTCGTACCGAAATTGAGACTTATGGGAAAGGGCTTAAACGGTTGACTAACGGGTTTGTTTTGCCTCAAGGTTCTATTTTGCGACGCGGCGGGACTTTGTATTGCGAAGATTCTGAAAATCAGGATTTAAATAAAAATGTTATTGTTCAGGAATTTGTTTTTAATGAAGAACAGAAAAATCTTCTCGAGTTCGGAGAAAATTATATCAGGGTTTTGGATTCCGACGGGGGAATTGTTTTAGATTCTAACAATAATGAAGTAATTGTAACTACGACTTATTCCTCTGAACAGATTGCCCAACTCCGCTTTTTGCAGTCCGCCGACGTTTTGTTTATTTTCCATCATTCTAAAACCAGAAAACTTATACGATACGAAAAAGCAGTTTGGAAACTGGAAGACGTTGAATATGTTAACGGGCCGTTTATGCCCGCAAATACAGACGAATCTATAAAGCTTGCGCTTTCCGGCGGGAGCGGTCTTGCCGATGATACAAAAGAAATTTACCTTTTATCTGAAGTACCTTTTTTTTCCTTGAAAAAAATAGATACTCTTATCAGATTTCCTTTCAATATCCCGGCAAAAAGAATTTCTTTAACTTCTGTCGGCGACTCTGACTCTATTTTGTGTTTTGGTCAGTGGACTTTTCAAACTACGGGCAATTGGCAGGGCGTTGTAGTTCTTCAAAGAAGTTATGACGGCATTTCTTTTGAAAATATACGCATATTTGAAAGCGCTAACGATGCAAATTTAAATACTTATGGCAATGAGGCTGAACTTTGTATTTTAAGACTGTCAGTTTTAGGCGTTACCGGAACTTTAAGAGCAAATATAAGTACAAATGCAGAATCTTATCCCGCCATTTTAAAAATAAAAAAGATTCTCTTGCCCGAGCCTTCTGTAGAAGTTATATGCGAATTTGTCAACGGTATTTTAAATATTAAAGATTTTATCAATTCCCCCCTGATTCCCAACGTTGATATTATCGTTCCTAAAATGACATCTAATGTCGCGCCTTCCGGAATTGTAACTTCCAACAGCAGTTCCACAGACGCTTGGAGATTCTTCAGCCGCGACGGTAACGGCGACAATATCGGCTTTAAGTTTCCCGGAGCGTCGCCAAAATGGATTAAATACACTTTTGTTAATCCTGTAAACATTAGATATTGTATTTGGCATCGCTCTCCAGGATATCACCCTAATGACGGTATTGTATGGAATTCAAATATACTCTTTACTTTGTCCGACGGCTCTACCTACACATATTCAAATTATTTTCAAATATACGGCGAACCTATAAAGTTTAACTGCAACGCTGACAATGTTATTTCAATGCAGGTTAATTGGCAAACGGAGAGTTCCGCTGACCTATCGCAAGCTCTTTTTTTAGACGTTTATGGTCTTGAAACTCAAATTGACGATACGGTTTGGTCTTCCGACTTTAACGAACAGGCTTTTAGCGACGAAAAGGGTTATCCTAAATTAGGCGATTTTGCTCAAGATAGGTTACTTGTCGGCAATACTCCCACTCAGCGTAACGGCACATGGTTGTCTAAAACCGGACTTTATAACGATTTTGGGACTTCTCATACTTTATCTGCAGACGATTCTTTAGGCCTTACTATACATAATAGAAAAATTAATGAAATTTATAATTTAATAGCTTCGACCGCTGTTTTGGCTTTGACTGCATCAACGGAATTTTCTTTAGGCGGTAATAATTCAGTTATTTCCCCTCTAAATCCGCCGGCCATTGTTCCGCAAAATCAGAATGGCAGTATGGATATTCCCGCAGTAATTGCCGATAAGCGAATTATTTTTGTTAAAAAGGACGGCCATTTGCAGGATATAGCTTACGATTTTTTGCAAGAAGGTTTTGACGGCAACGATTTATCTATTTTTGCTTCTCATATTTTTTCCGGAAGAACTGTCAAGGATATTGCTTGGCAGAAATATCCTAACGATATGTTGTGGGTTTTGTTTGCCGACGGGCAGATTTCTGTTTTGACTTATATTCCTAATCAGCAAATTCTTGCTTGGACTAATTTTAAAACTGCCGGATTTGTTGAGAGTATTTGTGTTTTGCCTAACGGACATGAAGATTGTGTTTTTGCCGTAACACAAAGAGACGGCAGACGTATGATCGAAAAATTTCTCAATCCAAATATTGACGACGATGTTAAGGACGGCGTGTTTGTGGACTGCGCCGGAGTTTATAGTAATCCCGGAGCGCAGATTTCCGGACTGGAAAGGTTTAACAATAAAGAAGTTTCTGTTTTGTCCGATGGGAATGTTGAAGGCGGTATTGTAAGTAACGGCGTTTATCCTTTGAAACATGCCGGAGCTAAAGTGATTGCCGGACTCCCTTTTGAGACTGAAATTGAGACGCTGAATTTGGCGGCGTTTCAGATTTCTAAACTTAGAGGGAAGGTTTTTAATATTTTTGTTGATTTTTATCGTTCACGCGGTGTGAAAGTCGGCATGAATTGGGATAGACTTGAAGAGCTTCCGGAACTTACCGACGAGTTAGGGCAGCCTATAAAACTTTTTACAGGATTTAGAAAGTATTCGCCGCCGTCTGTTAACTCTTATTTTAAGAGCGTTAAGATCAAACAGGATTATCCGCTGCCGCTTTGCGTTACCGGTATAACGGCTAGATTGGACGGAGAAAATTAGTCCTTGCGGACGGCAAGATAGAACTACAACGACACGTCGGAAAAAATATAATTAAAAGAGGTTTTTTATGTGGTTGGCTTTGGCGGGGACTCTTTTGTCGGCTTTGGGGCAATATCAGCAGGGGCAGGCTCAGGCCGCTTATTACGATTATGCGGCTAAATCTGCAGAGCTTCAGGGCGACGCTCAGATTAAGGCCGCTCAATTTAATAATTTGGAAACTCTCAAGTCCGCCGCTTCCGAGCAGGCCGCTTTAGATAAAGATACCGCGCGGCTTGTCGGAGAGCAAAAGGCTATTATGGGCGCGTCCGGAATTGACGCAAGCTCTATTACTTTTGAGGACGTTGTACGCGATACTTTCAAAACCGCTAAAGAAGATGAAATCATGCTTAGAGATAATGTGCGCGCTCAGACCGCTTTGACTGATATGCAGGCTAAAATGGATAAAATCGCGCTACAAAATCAAGCTATGGGATTTAGGTTCAGCGGACAGAATGCTCAGACTGCCGCAAATACCGGTGCGGCGTCTTCTATTTTGGGCGGGCTGGGTGAATATTCAAGATATAAATCAGCTAATAGAATACGCTAGAGCTTAAAGCGCAACCATTTTCCTGATGTCAGGAAAATGGGTCAACACCCCCGTCCCCATGACCCATAAAAAAAGGAAAAAATTTATGCCACAGATTCCTCAGAATACCAATAGAGTTCAAAGACAAGCAGGGCAAGCTCCTCAGCTGCGGATTGCCAATCAGCCCGAAGCTGCTTTTGGCGGACAGGTTGGGCAGGCTGTTGAACGGCTTGGGCAGTCCGTAAGTAAGTTTGGGCAGATTTTGGAATCTATTAAAATTGACGAGCGTAATATTAAGCTTACTAATTATCAAAATAAACTAAAGGCCGAGCTTTCTAATTTGAAGTCCCAATATAATTCCGGGCAGATCCAAGTAAATTCTAATGAAGAACTTAGAGATATTTTTTCTAAGTCCGCAGAGCAAATCGGTATTGCCGAGCTTGGTCAAGATTTATATCAACAATATTCCGCCGCTCCCTCTTACGATAATTTTATGACTGCCGCAAAGTATGACCTCGACGCTGATTTTGCTACACAGGCCTATTATGCAAATGTCGCTAATTCTAAAATTTTAAATAATGACGCGGCTAATAATGCGCTTGCAGATCCCGTAAATGCCGAAAAAATTATTGCGCAGCGTCAAGCTGAAATAGACAAATTAAACCTTTTGCCAAAGGAAAAAATCGGACTTAAAAAGGATGTGCGTAGAGATTATGCTTTGGGGAATGTTGAAAAAGAGTTGGAAGAAAATACTTATCTTACGGTTTCGGAGTTGGCTGCTAATGATCCTAAGTGGGAGGCTTTGACGCCGGCTGAGCATATACGGGGCGTCAATAAAGGCAATGCTATTATCGCTAAGCGTGAAGAGACTAGTCAAGATAGGCAGCTTGAGGGGTTTTATAATTTGTTTGACGTTTTGTATCAGAATGGGGCGCAGACGCAGGAGACTTTGATTGATTTGATTGATTCTGGAGCTATTAAGACGTCTGATCCTGAAAAGTTGAAAAAGTTTGTTTCGAAAGGGAAGATTACCGACGTGGACACGCTTCTTAATGTGTTTACCGATTCACGCGATAGTCTCAAGCGCGAGTTTGGTATCAGCGATAAAAAGCAGAATGCGGCGCGGGAATCTTGGCAGGCTTCCGCCAATGACGTTAATTCTGCAGATGCGCGTAATGCGCGTAATTTATTTGAGGCGGCTAAGGCTGAGTATGAAGGGTTTGGGTTGATTGTCGACGAACAAGGGAAGATTTTGAAAGGGAATCAACAGAAGTATGACGCGGCTTTGAAAAATCCTCAGTTTTTGGCGGATTATTTGAATAGGATGGAAGCCAATATTTCCGGCGGAGCGTTTAGGAATAATACTCCGCAGGCTCAGCGCATTTATGGCGATGCCGAACAAATGCTTGGGCTGGCTTTGGGCGACAGGAGCGAAAAAATTACTAAGTCCGGCGATAGCGCGGCTCAGGCGGGGATCAATACTATTGTCGCTTCTTTTACTCCTCGTGAGATTCGTAATAATGAAGGTGAAAGGGTTAATGCTTTGTATGTTGGGGAGACTCAATATAAAAATCCACTCTTGAGCAGATATGATATACCGCTCCAACGTAAGTCTATAATCAGACCGCCAAAAGCTCTTGAACCGGATTCTATTATTGTTACTCAAAGAAATATATCTAATATTGACGCTGTCAATGATATTGCCGCAGTGTTTGTTCAGAGCGTTCAGAAGGCTAAGGCTCAACGGCTTAATTTGAACGCTATTGACGACGATACTAAGGCTAAGTTTAACGATATTGTTATTGATACTTTGCAGACGCATATTGCTAATATGGTTGGCGCTAAAAAGGAAGATATTTCTAAAACTGCCGCCGTTGTTTCTTACGGGCAGAAGTTTAATACCGGTAATAACGATTATGTGCATGTCGACGGAAATAATATTTTTATTTACGATAAGAATAAGGTGAAGTTTAATGACGACGGAACGACGACTTACGACGTTGTTGACGATGAAGGGAATGTGATTTATAAAAAGGATATTTCCAACCGCGTAACGCGGAGTATTTTTTAACGGCCACGACACTGCAAAGTGGATTCCCGATTACGAATTTCGGGAATGACTGCCGCTGCAAGCTCAAGGATGATTTATGTTACAGGAAATTAGGAAAGGTATTTATATTGGCGATACTCGGGAATTTGTTAATTCGGATACCGATAATCCCGATGAACTTTATTTTGCTTTGAAAAATAAGGATAATCCTAATGCTTTTGAAAAGCAGTTTGGATTGACCGAGCTTGACGTTAAGGTTGATGAGATTTTTAATAATCCTGTTACTACCGTCGGCAAGGGCGTTTTGGGGACGGGGTTGTCTATTATTCAGGGGATTGGACGTGAAGTTTATGGAGATTTTCTTTCGCTTGATAATCTTTTTGAAAGGGCTAAGAAGGAGCGCGATTTTTGGGAGAAGCGGCGCAAGGAAGAGTTTGAAAATAACGGCGATGGGAAAGACACGACTACGGCAACTTCAACGGCAACAACGGCCACGACGACTACCCCGTCCACGCAAAGCGTGTCCACCCCTTCGCAGAAGGGGAATTACGACACGGCAACGGCAACGACGCAAGGAGCGGGGGCTTTTTATAATGAACCGGCTCAGCCGGTGGGCCAACACCCCCGTCCCCATGACCCAAAGTATATGAGTTTTGAGGAGAGGCGGAAGGCTCTTATTGACGCGCAGGAAAGAATGAATGAGATGGATTTTGCTAACTTTCAGGAGTTTTTGGCTATTGAGCAGGATTATCAGGATAGGCAGGCTGCTATTCGTTCTAAGTTGATGGATTTGAAAAAATCCAATGACATGTTTATTAAAAATACTGGGCTTGATAAGAGTATTAATGATAGGAGTGTTCTTTATGATATCGGCTCTGTTGGCGGTTCTATTGGCGCGTTTGTTGCTATTTCTGCTATTACTCACAATCCTTATGCCGCTTCTATTGCTATTGGGCTTTATCAGCGGCGCGTTACGTATGAGGAGATGATCGAAAGCGGAGTTTCTCCGGCGCGGGCTAACGCTGTGTCTTTGGCGGCTGGCGGGATTGAGACTGTTCTCGAAGGCGCGGGGCTTACTATTTTGTTTAAGGCCATGAAAAATAGAGGTATGGCTAATATTATTACGCGGTATCTTACCGAAGCTTTTCAGGAAGGCGCTCAGACTGCCGGCGAAGAAGCCGTTATGCAGCTTTGGGGCGGACGTGAAAAAGAGTTTAGAGAAACGCTTGAAGAGATCGCTTATTCGGCTTTTTTGGGATTTGTCGGCGGAGTTGCGCCTGCTACCGTCGGGAGTCTTTATTTTAACGCTCAATCGAAACATTTACAGAATACTTTTGGTTTAGAAAAAGACGCTGCCGACAGAGTTGTCGAGGCTTCTCAAAATGCAGGCGTTTCTGTCGAAATGACTGATACCGGTATTAAGATTTTAGATAATCAGGGTTCGGTTTTGGCTTTTAAAGACAGAGATCCCGCCGCCGCTCATGCCGAATTAAAAAAGGCCGCCGACGCCGCTTATAAAAAGATGACTCCGGAAAAGAGAAAGCAGATAAACGATATACGCGCTGCCGTTAAGCAGGACGCTTTGAATGAAGGACTTGCGCCGGAAGTCGCTGAATTTGCTTCACAGGCGATTGGAGCTTCCGCTACGCTTTATCATAATTTTGCCGGTATGTCGCCGGCGGAGTATTGGCAAAAACATAAACTGAAAATTATCAATGAATTGAAACAAGTTACTTCTGAAAAGATGGCGCAAGCGGCGGCCGCAGGTTATACGCCTATTATGTCCGCCGACGATGCGCAGACGCAAGAAATTAAAGGCGCAAAACAGATTGCGGCGACGACTGCTGTAATTAATGATTTTTTCGACGGGGAAGATTTAAACGCGGCCGGAAAAAGAAATCCGAATAAAAATTTAAAAGCTCTTACTACGGCTATGACGGAATTTCAAAATAATGTACGCGATTATGGGTTTGCTACGCAAGAGGGCGTCGACGCTTATACACGCGCTGTTCAGCATTTGAAAGATAACGGGTTTGAAGTTGTCGACCTTTTGGGGAAAAGCGCAAGAAACATGACTTTGGATGTCGACACAGTACATGAAGACGAAAGTTCTTTAAATAAGCCTGACAAAGACAAAGAGCCGGTAATAACAAAAGTTTATGCGCCGCAGATCAACAAGGACGGTAAGACAGTTCTGAACGCTAAAGTCGATATTACCGTTATGTCTAAACAGAAATTTGACGAGGTTAAGAAAGAAGATAAGAAAAATTATTTCCAAAAGGGTTATCACGGCGGAGCAAAAAAAGGAATAACGCAATTTTCAAATGATTTTATTGGTTCTGGCTCTGGCTCTACCTCTTTTGGATGGGGACATTATTTTACGTCTTTAAAAGAGATTGCGGAGTGGTATATGCGCGATCTGGCAGAATACGACAGTTCGGTTAAGGTTGAATATGAAGTAGCGGGAGACAAATATACAATTAAAAGTTCAAAACAGTTTGACGATTCATTTCCTATCAGTTTTGTTGAGCATGAGTTATTCAAAAATCACGGCAATAAAATAGCAGTCAGAGAAGCAATAAGACAACATCTCAGAGACAATTTGAACAAAGATGTATATGATGACGACACTTCAAAAGACGAGGCGGTAGAAATTGCTTACGATTTTTTAGATTCTATTACAAATATAAAGCTTGATATAAAAAGCGGCCAAGTTTATCAAGTCGAATTACCCGAAAGCGACGAGTTTTTGCAGTGGGATAAGCCTTTATCTGAGCAGAGCGATAAAGTACAAAAAGCAGTGAAGAAACTTTCCGCCGCTTTAAGAAAGATTAAAACGGAGTATCCTGAAGGCAGGCAGCAAATAAATGAAATGTTAAATAGCATTGCGCAAGATATGTCCGGAGAGAAGATTTATTTAACAATAGCCAGTATAGCTGATATTATTAATGACAGCAGCGACGAAAACACTATAGGCGATACGCAGCGTTGGGCAAGCAAAACGCTTTTGAAATATGGAATTAAAGGCAATGAATATCCCGTCGGTTCTTTGAGCAACATTGAAAGTACAGGACGGAATTTTGTTGTGTTTGATCCGGAGACTGTGGAGATTACCAAGACTTATTATCAGTCGACTGCTAAAAAAACTCAAAACTTGCAAACCCTGAAAACTAAAATATCAAATATTTTAAAAAATAAAATCCGCGTCGGTAACCTTCGGCTTGATTATACGCCGCCGGCTTTGCAAGCGGCAGGACTTAAAAATCATCCTTTGCAAATGAATGCAACTACATTGTTGAAGGCTGCCGGCATAATTGCCGCGTCTAAGGGAAATTATCATACGGTTACCCAAGAGGACGTTGAAAGGGTTTTTGAACTTTTGCATAATCCGTTGTTTGTTTATGAAGAAACCAGAGACGGAAGAAAAGAATATGTTGCAGTTTTAGACGCGGTTGATAAAAACGGGAAACAAGTTGTTGCTCCGATTTCACCTCCAACAAAAGAAAATGGCGGAGTTAATTTTATACCAACTTTATATGCAAGAGCGCCTATAGAAAAGCTTGCTAATAATAAAAGAATTGTCGTATTAAATGAAAAAGGCCTTACTTCATCGGTCAAGCCGCAATTGCCGACTCGGGTGAAGGAAAGCCTATCTGGTATTATAAAACAAAAAAATAAGAATGTCAAAATTGTTGAACATGAAAATATAGATTCGCAGACTTTTAACAGCGACGAAACAACCGCCAACGACGGCGGGTTTGTTAACGTGGTTACTAAGGCCAGCGTTACTTTTAACCGCGAACAGCGGCTTATTCAGCTTTTTGAAAATCATGATAAGTCTTCTCTTGTTCATGAGCTTGGACATATTTTTTTAAGCGATATTGCCGAGTTGGCTGAAATGTCCGTTAATAATCCCGGTCTTGTCGATTCTTCTTTTCTGGATTTTAAGGCTAAAATTGATAAGTATCTTGGAGTCAAGCCCGGACAGGTTGACGAGGACGGGAAGCCTGTTGCTTATACTACGCGGCAGCATGAAAGGTTTGCGCGGGCTTTTGTTGCATACGTGCAGTCCGGACGTGCGCCTAATTCTGCTATGCGGACTTTGTTTGAGCGGTTTCGGGGGTGGCTGCGCGATTTGAAAGACGTATTTGTAAGTACGCAAATTAAACGGCTTGCGCAAAACCCCGAAATGATTGAAGTATTTGACATGCTGCTTGCGCCTATGGAGTTTGACGACGTTGCTTATTCCCAAGAGACTGTTTCCGAAATTGAGAAGACTTTAGACGATATTAAGAGCGGTAAAGATATTGAAATTACAGGGCAGAAACTTGAAGAGGCTCGGAATTATTTAAATCAAATTAATAAGCGGCGGCCGGCTTTGCCTAAAGAGGATTTGCTGCATTACTTAAAAACGTTTGGCGTTAAAGAAACTTTTGCGCTTATTGATAAAGCGCGCGCTGCCGGCATTAAAATTGTTAAGCAGGGCGACAAGGGATTTGAACGCGCTTTGGGTGAAGATAATTTGCAGAATGCTTTGATGGGTTTAGGGTTTTTGCAGACTGCAAGAGCGGACGAGGCTAATACTGCGGCTTCCGACGATTTGCAGGCTCAGAGTTTGAGTTTGCTTGAAAAGGCTTTGGACGGGCAAAAGGTTTTTGCGGCCGACGACGCGGCAAAGGTTGAGGCTGTTGAAAATTATGACAGAGGTATTGACGCTATTACTGAAATGTTTGGCGGCGATCTGCAGGAAGCGCAGAAAGTTTTGGACGCTATTGATACGCTTGCAGATAAGAATTTTGCGGTTTTGAGTTATGACCAGCTTGAATATTGGCGGGAGATGGCAGGACGCGTTGCCGCTCAGAATGCCGCGCTTGGCAAAGGACGGTCAGTTGAAGATATTGAAAAAGAGATTGTTCAGGATAAGACGCTTTTGAAAAATAAGGCCGAGAGGCTTCAAAAGCGCGAAAGCGACCTTGCTAAGAAAGAAAAGAATTTGGCGGAAAAAGAAAAGGACGTGAACGCTAAAATCGACGTGAAAAAGGAAAAAGCGCAAATTGAAAAAGATAAAAAGTATATTGCTAAAGACAAACAATATATCGACGAGCAGACCGGCAGGCTTGCTAAGAAAGAAAAGGATTTGAAGGCTGAGAGGAAACTTTATAAAGACATTAAAGACGCTGTTGATGAGATCGCCGACAGAAATAAGGATTTGGGAAAGAAGATAAATAAAAAAGATATTGAAGACGCCGTTAAGACAATGAACAGGGAAAAACTGCTTGCGGCCGTTAATGACGCTTTGGCGGAAATTGAAAAAGAGTTTGCTCAGACGCCGGAATATTTAGACCAAAAAACGAAACATGAAAATCCCGCTAAAATTATTCTTGAAAAAAAAGAGGCTTTGCTAAAGACGGCTAAAAAGCGTATTGCCGATAAAACCGACGCGACCGGTTTTAGAGCGGCTTTACGTTCCGCCCTTTCCGGTATACCGCATTTTAGCAATACAAAAAGATTTTTGGAAATTAATAAGCAGACAAAAGTAATGACGGCTAAAGAGGAAGTTTTGCATGACTGGCAAAATATTTCAAGCTGGCAGGAGCTTGTCGATAATCTGGACAAAATTTTTAACACCGTTCAACATTATTCCGAGCAGAATTTTCAGAAATTTATGTTTGCCGAAATTTTTAAAGAGATTTCTAAAAATGTTTGGGTTAAGCGCGGGAAACAAAAAATCGGACGGTATGGCGACGTTTCAGTCGAGGGTATGAGCGCAAACGAGTTTTTTAAAATTCTGCGCGATATTTGGGAAGCCGATCCTAAAGAGCTTGCAAACGAAGTTGAGATGGAACAACGGGAAATTGATAAAGACCTTGCCGGCGGGTTTGACTTTTTGCAGCGTATAGAGAATAGGCTGAAGTGGATCAAAGTTGCAACGTCCGCCGAACTTGCAGCCAAAGGCAGCAGGTATCTTGAAGATTTGTATGCCGATATTATGAAAATAAGGCAGGCCGCAAACGAAGGTAAAAGTTTAAAAGATTTGACCGAAAAAATAGACCTGTTTACCCTGATTGACGAGCTTTCTAAGGCTGCAAGAAGCAATATCAATAAAAACGGTATTAATCCAGCTATGCGTTTCTTTTTGCGTTTTAGCGGGAATTGGGATAGTTATATTAACGCATTGTTTGGAAAAAAATATGTAAATCAGTTTTCCATGTTAATTGACGAACAAAATGCGGATACGCAAAGTTATATCGATAAAAATAAAATCGCAGACGCCGCAGCTCGTATTTATGGAATTTCAAGAGACCAATTTACCGATTTGTACAGGCAGATGTTAAACGATGCCGAGATTTATAACGATTATAAGGCAAGCAGAAATAAAGAGCCGCGCGGCGTCAGTATCAATAAAGCCGAAATAATTACTATGTATATTTGGTATAAAAACGATTTGGGAAAAAAGAGACTTTTGCAGCAGTTTGAGCCGCCTGTTTATGATGAGGACGGCAATCAGACTATCCCTGCAACTTCTTACAATATCGACGCTATGTTTAATAAATTGACGGATAAAGACAAACAGTTTGCCGACTTTTTGCAAAAGAGCGCACAGCAGTATTATGAAAGCGTTAATGAAGTTTTTTACAGGCTTTACGGGTTGGATTTAAAGCAAGAAGATTTTTATTATCCGTTTAAAACTTATAGCGGTGAAAAGGCCGGCGACCTTGAAGCTTTGCAAAGCGCTTATTCCAACGGTTCTCACCCTTCGCAGACTAAAGAAAGAATTCAGAGCGCATTTGTCAGAATGAAGCCCGAAGGAAATGACGCGCTGAAAGTTTTGTTTAATCACGTGAATACTTCCAACAAATATATTTTTACGCAGGAAAAACTTCTTAAACTCAGAAAGATATTTAAAAATGCTGAAATTGAGAACGCTATTACTATGGCCGGCGTGGAAATTAAAAAGATTGGCGGCGCGTCGGTTGTCAACGGAATTATTGAAAAGATTAAAAGTTTGCTGCCGGTCGAACTTGCAGGTAAAATAAAAACCCGCGACCAAGCAATAACAGAACTGAAAAAAATTGCCGGTAAAGAAATTATCAATAAGGAAACCGGACAGAAAGCTCAGGTAAATACCGAGCAAAGAGATAAGCTTGTAAGCGATGCCGCTATAAAGAAGAGCGTCGATAACGGTTTTACAAAAGAACAGCATTTGGAAGCTGCAAGCAAAATAGACAAACTCTTTGAAAATGCCGTTCTGCTTAAAGAAGGAGAAGATAAGGAAGGCGATAAAAATATTAAATCTATTAAGCGGTTTGTTGCGCCGGTAAAGTTTGGCGGCGATACGGATTATTCTTATATGCTTGTAAAAGAAAGCGTTGAACACGGCAATAGAATATACACGCTGGAACTTGTAAATAAAAAAGGACTTGAAAGCATAGTGGGCAAACTGCAAGAGCTTACCCGCCTTTCAAGTCCTGAAAATAATATATCTCAAAAAAATAAAGTTGTCAAGACGGGCGCAACTTTTGGGAAAGACGTTTATAACGGGTTTATCAATATTCTTGATAAAAGTTCTATCGCAACCCATAGAGCAAAACTGCTTATTGAAAATAACGTATTGCATAAGATAGTAAATAATTTCCTTAAAACTGCCGTCGCGGTTAAACCTATTATCGCTATAAAACAGATGGCCGCTTTTATTAATTACAGCGAAGGCATACCGAAAACGGATTTTATTTCCGGTGTGACGGATTTTTTTGCCGATTGGAAAAAAGCGGCGGATTTTATGATGCAGGACGAATATATTCAGGCGCGTTTTGCCGGCGGACTTGTTAACGAAACGCTTAAACGCGCTATGCAAAGTCAAGTGTTTAGCCGCTTTAGCAAGTGGAGCGATATGTTAACGTTTAACGTTCGTTTCGGCGATAAAGTTTCCGTGTTGGTCGGCGGGTATGCCCGCGTTAAATATTTGATGGCTCACGGGAAAACTAAAGAAGAGGCGTTTACCGACTTTAGATTGCAGACTATGCGCACGCAGCAGGCAAGCGTTGAAAGTTCTTTGTCTATGATGCAGTCAAGCGATAATGCGCTTGCTAAGCTTGTTTTGGCTTTTAGAAATACGCCTAACCAGTATGCAAGAAAAATTGCCGATGCTTATATTCAGTTTAGACGAGGCGAAATTACGCTTGAACAGTTTGGTGAAATTGTTTTTATGTACGCTATTGCCAACCCTATGATTTATGCGGCTTTGACTTACGGAATTACCGGATTTTTTGACGATGACGACGAAGACGACGACGTAAGAAATATATTTTTGTCGCCGTTGACCGTTACCGCCGGATTTTTTCCGATTATCGACGACGCGCTTTTGACTTTATCAAACGCTTTAATATCCGGAAAAATTAAAGCTTTTGATAAAGGAGAGATTTTGGGCGCGGCGGATTTTTGGGATTGGTTGGGAAAAGGCGTTAAAGCCGTTAATGATAACGATAAAATGAATTTTTATGATTGGTTGAAATTTATTGATTTTCCGCCGAAGGTTGCTATTGGCGTGCCGGTTGAGACTGTTGTTACTATGTTTTCCGGAGTTTACGACGCTTATAAAGGCGAAGAATTTAAGGGAGCTTTGAAGACGCTGGGGTATACGAATTATCGGGCCGGAATGATTGCTAATGGAAGATATATTAAAGATAATAAGAAATGATTTTTAATAGGAGATTTTTATGATTTATAAGGATTATGCCAGAAATGATTATATTGCCGACGGGGTTAATCGGGTTTGGAATTTTGATTTTGACGTTTGGAAGGGCGCGGCTGAAGGACAGATAGAATTGTTTGTTAAGGATTCTTACGGAGCTGTTGTTAAGATCTCTTCCGGGCTTAGTATTTCTATGCAGAATAAAAACGTTACTTATCCCGTAAGCCAGCAGACGCCGCCGGTTGCCGCCGGGATGACTGTTATTGTTGCGCGGTATTTGCCGGTTGTGCAGAATTCTACTTTTACCACGCAGGGAGCTTATACGCCTAAGATGGTTGAGGCTGCCGTTGATTATGAGATGATGATCAGTCAGCAGATTGACGACCATATTGACGATTTGTTGCGGGGGTTTGATAGTTTGGGGGTTGACGTTGTTAAGATTAAGCGGGAGACTGAGGCGGCGCGGGATGGGGCTTTGGCTGCTAAGGGCGACGCTGAAACTGCTCGTGATATTGCGATTAATGCTCAAAACGGCGCAAATATTGAGGCAGGGAAGGCATTGCAGGCTAGGCTTGACGCACAGGGGTTTTCTGTCGACGCTCGCAATTATAGAGATGAGATTTTTGGGTATCTTGATTGTATGGATATGGGAAACTATAGCGGGCTTCTGGGGAGTTTGGTCAATTATGGAAGGTATAGAGGTTTTTCTTCCATTAATGTGCATCCGGCTGATTATCCTGCGTATGAATTATCAGAGGATACATACTGGGAACTTGAAGTATTGCCTTATTATAACACTAAACCTGCTACGGATACTGAAAAAGGGAATATGATACAAAGGCTGACCGTTTTTACGGGCGGCACGTCTATTGGATGGGTACTGGGCGTATATACCAGAAGTTACGAACATGAATATAATACTGCGAATTATTATTTTTCTTCTTGGGAAAAAGCCGTTACGCCGGATGATATTAACTACGCTTTAAATCCGGTCTGGACGGAATTTAATAATATATATCGAGAAATCGCCGCATTAAAAGGACTGGGCGGGTATTTGACGGCTTATGATTTTGGCTCGGCTGCGCCTACGCAGCAGCAGCTGACTGATTATGCGCTTGCTCAGATCGGCATTACAGATCCTACGCAGATTTTTAACGGGACGCGTGTGAAAAATCTGTTTGATGATCATTTGTGGATTTTGACAAATACGCCGGCAACGAATCCCCCTGTGTTTGATTGGGCGGACGACGGGCATGATACTATTGATGTAACGCAGTTTGTTTTACGGCAATCTGAGACGACGCAGATTATTGATTCCGACGTTGCTTTGGCAAAAGGTAAAAAACTTTTAGGGACGAAGGCTAGCGGGGCTGAGGCTATTATTGCCGAGTATGCTATTTATAATGAGGGCGACGCAGACCAGATTGAACAGGTGGAGATTGGTTCTGAAACTGAGCATTTGAATTTGAATACTTCAGACAATATTACTTACGATACGCCCGACGGAAAAAATAATATTTTTGCAAGGAAGATCGTTATTGATACGGCTTCGACGTCGCCGGAAATTTCTTTGTCGGCGGGCGTAACTTACGTGTTTACGCAGGCCTTGACGGAATTGACTATTGACGCGGCGGCAGATTCTGATAATGAAATAAAAATATATTTTACGGCCGGAGACGGGTTTTCTTTGATTTTGCCGGCGGGGTTTGATTTTGACGTAAGTTCTCTTGTCGACCAGATGCCGCAGTTTGACGAGGGAAGAAAGTATATGGTTTCTGTAGATAATGGCATTTTTGCGTTTTCGGAGAGGGCTTAATATGGGGTCATCAAGAAGAATTATAATGCTTAGAGAAACTTTGTCGCACGTGTTGCCGGTTTCGCATGTGTTGGAATATTGTTCTTTTAATAATACTTATGCAGGCGTGCGTAATAGGCAACAAGAGAATTGGCAAGTGTTTGACGGGCCGGGAATGGATTTGTTGCCAAGACCTTTTGATTTATTTAATTATAACTATACCGGTTCAAGTCATTTTATTTACACAGAAATCGCCGCAGACGCCAGCAAAGATTATACGTGCGAAAGTTGGTTTTATATGGATTCAAACGCCAATATTAAAGCTTTTAATTTTGGGATTGGGTTAAATTCCGGATTAAGATGGATTACTATTGGCACTGATATTGAGGGAGAGAGACAACAAAATTTTCAATTAAGATATGTGCCAAACGATGGGGTGGCAATATATAGAGATACCGGTCTGCCGATAGATATTTTTTATAATCAATGGCATCATTACGCGATAACATATTCCGGCGCAAGCAAGAGAATAATAACGTTTTATATGGACGGGACGAAGGTATGCAGTTGGCAGCCCGGCGTTGTGGATGAAACCGGCATGTATGGCATGGAGCTTACGTGTGCAAATTATTACATAAACCCGCCGGCTGTATTTTGTGAAGCGTTAAGGCTGGATTATATACGATATACAAAATCGTTTAGACGGCCGGAACGGCCGTATGTGATTGATTTTAGCGCCGGCTAAGCCGGAGTATTTTAGCACGACAAAGACTAAAGAAACGTTGCAGTTTATAATGCTCCGGCTCAGCCGGAAGGAGATTTTATGAAAAGCATTAACATTAACGGGCAAGACGCAATTGCTGCGCAGAATTACATGCAGGGGGATGCAGTTTTTCTTGAGGTTGTAAATCTTACCGCAGGCAGTATTACAATTACAGCGTCTGTGTCCGGAAAGCAGTTTGAAGTGATGAAGTTTGACGATGGTACGGACATGGCGTTTACAGCCGGCGACGATACTATGCAGGCTACGTTGCCGAAAGGAAATTATATTGTTATTGCAGAGGGCAGCGACGACGTTAATGACGACGTCGAGATTGTTTTGAGGTAAAGGAGATTACAGATGACTATTAAAGCGGCGCGGGGAATAAAAGAGGTTGGCGTCGGAAGCGTTGGCGTTACCGATATTGTTAATGGGTATGCTGTTTTGAGAGAACAGGTGATTGCGACAAACTCTTACGTCAATGGTAGGCTAACCGTATTTAATAAAGATAGATCAAAGGATATTTCCTATTCAAACACTACTCCGGGTGGTGGATATAACAGATTATATATAAATCAGGTAAATCCTGAAGATATTACGGTAAGGTCGCCGCTGTCATATATTTCCATATCATTTGGGCAATCTTATACTAATCCCGGATTGCAATTGGCCAATGTGTTGACAGCTTCAAAAGACGATGATTTTCTTTTATTGTGCGGGCTAAACTATAACACAAATATATTTCGGATTGGGATAGATCCATCAACATATCAAATGACCTCTGTAGTTACTTTTGATACAACTATTGAGAATCCAAAAAAATTAGAAATTATTGACGCGAATAATTATGTCAATTATTCAGGTCAAAATATTCAGGTTTTTACGTTTGACGGCGACGCCATAACGTTAAGTAAAACTATTGCGCTTGATTTTGACATTATGCGCGTTAATGCGGTCAATGGGTATATTGTCGCTATAGGACTCAATGAGATAAGGATCATCAATCCGATAGACGAAACTGTGATATATGAAGAAAGCCCAGAAGAAACATTGGCCGACGTAGTTTGCGATGGTAATTATGTATTTGTCAAAACATTGTCGGATACAACTAATCCTGTTTTTATTTATGAGATCGCCGACGGCGCGGTTAATAAGATACCATTTACAGTCGACGGAACGTTTTTGGCGGGCGCTGTTAAGTCTCTTGTCAACATAGTCAAAGACGATAATGTGTCAGATCAACAATATATCATGATTTATCATAGCGATAATGCGGCTAATATTATGATGTCTATAGATTTTAGTACTTCTAAAGTTAAAAGCGTGGAAGTCGGCGCTAATATTTTTACCGGAACTCCTGGCTCTTTAAAGCCTACATTTCTTAGCGGAAACAGGATAATATATTATAGCTCGACAAGCGGGATGCCCGGAACTTATTATACGTATGCGTACAGATATGAATATTGCCAAATTGAGCATAGGTACATCGGACGGCTTTATAAGATTTTTGGGATTGGATAGAAAAAAAATGAAAGAAAAAATCTATACCGTTATTACTTCCGTTGTTCTTGCCGCTATTTTTAGCTTTACCGGCGCATATATTCAAATACAGCGTCAACAAAAGGATATTGATTATGTGCGCGAAGACGTCAAAGAATTGAAAAGAGGAGCGGCGGTTTCAGTGTCTATGCAGTCGGAAATCAGAGAAAGGTTGATTGCTATTGAGACGAAGCTTGATATTATGGCGTCGAAAAAATAAGCGGCTGAGCCGCATGGCGCAGAGGAGATTTTTATGTTGACAGGGTTATTGAGTTTTCTTTCCGGGTATGTTGTACCGCTGTTTGCTAAGTGGTTTCAGGCTAAGCATGAGGAGCAAACTGTTCAGTCGCAGCATGAACGCGATATTGTTGTATCGCAAAATGGGAATTCAAAGGATATTACATTAAGCAATAATGAAGTGCGTATGAAAGAATTGGAGCTGGCGAAATCTTCGAATGAGATTACGGCTAAAGCTAACAGAGGCGCGGTGAAGTGGGTGAATGTTTGCATTGACATTATACGCGTTTTGTTTGGGATCGCGGCGATTGCTGCGTTTGTTTGCGCGGGGATCAATCTTTGGTTTCCTAATATGGGGTTTATTCTTCAACAGCCGGAATTTTCGCAGGCGTTTTTTATTATTCTGGGGTTTTTCTTTGGGGAGAGAAGCGTTCGGAAGGCTTGGGGGAATTGATGTTTGATTCAATTCCAAAAAAAGTGAGTAAATGGAACGGCATATTAGAACGACAAGGACAAATGCTAATGAGCATTTTCCTGACGTCAAGAAAATGGTTTGAGGGGGGTATTGTGAAAAAATGGAAAGGTATTGTAATACATCACTCAGAAACCGTTGATAACGGTACGTTGGCAGATATTGAAGCTATAAGACGATACCATATACAACATAATGGTTGGAAGGATATTGGCTATCATTTTGTGATTGAAAAAGTCGGCGGGGAATATAAAGTATTTGCCGGCCGGAGTCTTGAAGAATCCGGAGCGCATGCGCTCGGGTTTAATACTTCACATATTGGCATTTGTTGCGTTGGAAATTTTGATATTGAAGAGCCATCAGAAGATTTGTATAGAGCGGCAAGGGAGCTTGTAGCTCAACTTATATATAGGTATAGTATGAGTATATATAATGTAATTGGGCATAGGGATACTTATGTGTTAAGGAACGTTCCGGTGGAAAAGACTTGTCCGGGAAAGAAGTTTGATTTGGGGAAGATTATACCATGAAAAATCTTAGTGCTTACAAATTACTTACAAATTTAATGAATTTGTATATAAAATCAAGTCCCATCGCCCGCTTGTAAGAGTAAAACCAAAGCTCCGTCTCCAAACGGGGCTTTTTCTTTTTCTCAGACGAAGTTTATATAGCAGACAAACTATAACAAAACAGCTTAACGTTGTCTCTTTTCTAAAACTTCGTGAATTCCCAATGTGGAAAACCGGAAACTCCTCTTTTTTTAAACCCGAAGATTCCCCAATTCCAAAAAATCAGAAATTCCCCCTTTTTTTTAAGGCTTACCATTACCCACAAGTATTTATGAGTTATGGGATTGGTAAAAAACAAGTAAAAAACAGATTTGTCATACCCGAAAGTCGTAATCGGGTATCCATTTTTGCTAAAAATATAAG
>JAISDI010000269.1 GCA_031264895.1 Endomicrobium sp.
GGAACAGACAAAATTTCCACAAAAAACCTAGCAGCGCAAGAGTTCTATATGTGCCGGACAACCCAAGCCGCTGAAAGCATTCGCGAAAGATTTTAGAAGCAAATTCGGAACTCGCGGCAATAAAGACTAAGAGGATGCCGCTCAAACAACCGAATTTGATAATCTTCAAAAATCTTTCGCTCATAGACTCGCTTATAGGCGGCGAACGACAACGACAAAAGCGAAAGACAAAGACAACGACAACAACAAAAGCGAAAGACAAAGGCAACGACAACGACGAAATCCCCCGTCCGCTTCGCGGCCACCCCCTTTAAAAAGTGGGAATTAACGGCAAAAGGCATAATGGCAGAATGGGTTTATTATTTGATTTTCTTACAATAAAAAAAGCGGAGGCGTTTGGCGCTCCGCTTTTTTTATTATTTCGGTTTTTTATATACCTAAGTTTTTTTTGAGTTCCGCGAGTTTGTTTTTTAGTTCGGCGGGGATTGTGTCGCCGAATTTTGCGTAGAATTCTTCAATCATGGACGCTTCTTTTTTCCAATCTTCTTTGTTTATGCTTAACAGTTTGTCCATCGTTTCTTTTGATATGGTTAAACCGCTTGTGTCAAGCGCATTGTCTTCGGGCATTAGGCCGATTTCGGTTTCTTTTGCACCGGTTTTACCTTCGATCCTTTCTATCATCCATTTAATGATTCTTGAATTGTCTCTGAAACCCGGCCACATAAAATTTCCGTTTTCGTCTTTTCTGAACCAGTTGACCATAAATATTTTAGGCTGTTTCGACGTTTTTTTGCCGATTGAAAGCCAATGTTTGAAATAATCGCCCATATTGTAGCCGCAAAAAGGAAGCATTGCCATTGGGTCTCTTCTAACCACGCCTTGCGTTCCGCCTGCCGCGGCAGTTGTTTCCGAACCGATAATGGACGCCGTAAATACTCCGCTTTCCCAATCTTTGCATTCGTAAACCAAAGGTATCGTATTGCGCCTTCTTCCTCCGAAAATGATGCCTGAAATCGGCACGCCTTTCGGGTTGTCGTATTCTGGGGAAAGAGCTGGGCAATTATATATCGATACCGTAAATCTTGAATTCGGATGAGCAGCGGGCTTTCCTGAAGATTTATCGTATTTTTGTCCCTGCCAGTCCGTCAAATCAGCGGGTGTTTCGTCGGATAAACCTTCCCACCACGGAGTGTTGTCGCTGTTATCTATTGCCGTATTTGTAAAAAGCGTCGGAAAAAATTTATCGTTTTTAAGCGTGTCTACCATTACCGGATTTGTTTTTATGCCTGTACCCGGCGCTACCCCAAACATTCCTGCTTCTGGGTTGATTGCGTAAAGCTGTCCGTCTTCGCCTACGTTGATCCATGCTATATCGTCGCCAAGAGTCCAGACTTTATATCCCGGAAATACGGGCTGAAGCAATGCAAGGTTAGTTTTTCCGCATGCAGACGGAAAAGCGCCTAGAAAGTATGTTACTTTTCCGTCGGGCGCTTCAACTCCTATGACAATCATATGTTCGGCAAGCCAGCCTTCTTGATATCCCAGATAAGAAGCTATTCTCAGCGAATAACATTTTTTTCCGAGAAGCGCATTACCGCCGTATCCGGAGCCAAAGCTCATAACGGTATTGTCCTGCGGGAAATGCATGATGAATCTTCTATCCGGATTTACGTCTCCTACTGAATGTATGCCTTTAAAAAAGTCTGCACAATTTCCGATTCTTTCAGTCGCCTGTTTTCCTACTCTCGACATAATTCTCATGCTTAACGCAACATAAACGGAATCCGTTACCTGAATGCAGTTTTTTGCATATTTGGATTTTGGATTTCCCATCACGAAAGGTATTACATACATGGTTCTTCCTTTCATGCAGTCTTTAAACAGAGCGTTCATTTTTGTTTTGGCTTCGGCGGGATCAAGCCAGTTATTGTTAGGGCCGGCCTGTTCTTTTGTCGGGGTACATACAAAAGTGAGATGTTCCGTTCTCGCAACGTCATTGGGATTTGAACGGTGATAATATGAATCCGGATATACTTTATCGTTAAGTTTAGTTAATACTTTTTCTTTTTGCGCTAATTCGCTAAGATTACGGGCTTCTTCGTCCGACCCGTCCATTATGTGTATACTGTCCGGGCAGGTAAGCTCCTCCATTTCCCGAATAAAAAGTTCCATCGGCGTTGCCATTTTCATACTCCTTATAACTTATTTCTGTTTCCAGATTATTTTTTCTTCTTTTTCTGCAATAATCTTTTGCGTATCATAAATATTTTTTACTATTTCTTCCGGTTTAAACCAAAGTTTTATTTCTCTTTCGGCTTCAGCAGGGTCGGACGAGCAGTGAACGACATTTTCATAAACGCCTTTCGTCGTTATTCTGCCGTAAGCGCCTCTGATTGAAACTGGGTCGGCTTCTTCGGGGTTTGTGGCTCCCGCTATTTTTCTCATTCTTGAAATGGCGTCTTCTCCCTGATATACGAAAGCCAAGACTCTGTCCCACGGTTCGCCGTAAATTTTGCCTTGTATGTATTCGACAAGTTCGCCAAAAAAAGGCTTGTCCTTTAAATGATAATAGTGTTGTTCGGCAAGTTCTTTGCCTACTTTAACGGCTTTTGCGCCTATTATTACCATTCTGGCTTCGGAAAGTTTTGTCAAGATGTTTCCTGTTAACGATTTTTTAATTCCGTCGGGTTTAATCAAAATCAAAAGCTGTTCGACTGCCATTTTTTTCTCCTTGTGGTTCATTGTTGTGTATTATGCGTATATAAAAAATTTGCAGCATTTATGCGCGCCATGCCGCAAATCACATATAATTGCATA
>JAISDI010000278.1 GCA_031264895.1 Endomicrobium sp.
ACAAACGTGCGTCCTTGTCAGATTCTCTACGCACTGCGGAGAGAATTCATGAAAAGTTGTATAAAATTGCCTAAAATATTCCTTGTAAAATTTCTTAACACAATGATTATAACTAATTATGATGAAATGTGTCTTTGCATTTTTTTATAAATGTTTTCCATATCCTTTTTTATCTAACTACAAATAAAGGTCTTTGCTGACGGGGTATTATGGCGACTAACGGCAACGTGGTTTCCCGATTAAAAATTTCGGGAATGACAAACTAGCGGAATCATCTTTGTCATCATGTCCGAAGGTCTGGAATTCTTTAATTCCACAGAAGCCTGCCCCGTGAGGTCGTAACACGGGAGGCATATTAGTGAATTGATGACGAATCTTTTGATTTTGACTTTTTTAGAGTTTTTAGAGATACTTAGCAGGATTTATTTTATCTTAAATTTTAAAAAATGATATAATAAGACTCCTTAAAGTAAATCAGCCGCATTGAATGCGGCATATGGGATCAATCAAAAGCATTATGGTAAAAGAATACAATTTTGAAAAATATTTTGACTGTCTCTTAAAAATCGTACCGATAAATATCGCCGCTCTTGCGGCAATGACGGTATATAGAATATTTTTCTTCTTTTATTTTGCAGATTTTGGAAGTTTGAAAGGTCTTTACGGATACGTTTTTAAATCTTTTTTTCTGGGGCTGAGGTTTGATTTATCCGTTTTGGCATACATAAATTCCGTTGTTATTCTTATCTTTACGTTCTTTTTATTTTTAAGAAATTTAAGAATCTTCAGATTTTTTACGGGTTTGATAAAATTTTATTATTGGTTTGTTTTTACCGCAGTCGTCATTTTAAATTTGATAGATTTCGGATTTTTTACTTATTTTAACGATCATATAAACCTTTTATTTTTCCAATTTTTTGAAGACGATATGTTCGCTCTTTTAAAAACAATAGCTTATGACTGGCGTTTTCCGATAGCGCTTGCGGTTCTTGCGGCGGCAAGTTACGTGATTTATAAATTCAGCTCTTATACGCGCAGACTGCTTTTTAACATGAAATGTGCGATAGCTTCTTCGTTCTGGAGTTTTCCGTTAAAAACGGTAATTGTTTTGATTGTTCCCTGCATAGTGTTTCTTGCTGCAAGAGGGACTGTTTCCATGTTTCCACTCGGAACTTTCTATACGCAGATTTCACCGAATTCTTTTATCAATAAGCTTTCCATCTCAAGCCTGCATTCTCTTGCCGACGCATTGTATGCCAAGTCCGAACAGAGCGGCGATAAAATAAAACTTTATGAAAAATTCGGTCTCGACGGCAATTTGCTGGATTTGTCGGTTTTTAACAAAATCACTCCCGCCAGCCACGACATTGCAATGCTTAAACCGAATGTGGTTTTTATAATACTTGAAAGTTTCGGAGAAGCGCCGATATTATATAACGGAGAAGATTTTAACGTTCTTGGCGGATTAAAAAAACATTTTGACGACGATACTGTGCTTTACAATTTTCTTTCTGCCGGAAGAATTACGGTTCATTGTCTTGAATCCACGGTTTTAAATATGCCGCAAAGGCCTTTTTCACTGCAAATTACGCAAAGCCCGTCGGCCTACAACCGATATTCAAGCGCGGCGGCTTCTCCGTATCAAAAAGCCGGATACGATACTAAAGCAATTTATGGCGGAAGCCTTATGTGGAGGGGCATAGAAAACTTTTTTAAGGCGCAGGGTTTTAACAAAACTTACGGCGAAGGAAGCATTAAAAATGAGTACCGCCACCAATGGGGAATAAACGACGCTCAATTTTTTGAGATAATTTTAAGGGAACTGAACGAGACGCCTAACAGGCCGAAACTTATTTACGCAATGTCTACGGGAACTCATCCGCCCTACGAAGTACCGCCCTACTATAAGCCTTTGCCTTTGAATATTCCCGCGGAACTTGCGCGCATGATGCCCGGAGAAAAAAAGTACGGAAAAAAAATATTTGAAACTTATCAGTTTGCAAATCATGAAGCGGCAAAATTTTTGGACGCGGTAAAAAATTCAAAACTTGCGGAAAACACAATTGTCGTCATCACGGGAGATCATAATTTAAGAGAAATCAATCCGCCGTTAAAAGAAGATTTATTCAAAAAATACGCGGTGCCGATGTACATTTATATGCCCGAAAAAATAAAAAAACGCTTTAATGCCGACATCGCGGGAAGCCATATAGACATAATGCCGACGCTTTACGATCTGTCTCTTTCTGAAACCGAATATGTGGCGGCGGGAACAAGCCTGCTGGACGATTCCAAAAAGCATATAGCTTTTAACAGCGAAGGTTTTATTTTATCTCAAGACAAAGCAGTTTTATATAATATAGACGCAGGCAAAGCCGAGTATTTTAATTTTGATGCCCGTACAAAAACTTTAACCGAAACCGAATATACGCAGCGGCACGGAGAAATGGTAGAATATTACAAAAATACGGTTGCCGCAGCAGACATATTTTTAAAGACGGAAAAATAAGGGGTTTATCCCCAAAACTAAGATAAGGGAGGAAAGTAATGGCTACGATTTTGTTATTTTTAATTGCTGTGCTTGTGTTTTTCGCTTTAATTGTCGGGTTGTATCTTCTTGTGACGTACAATGCTTTTGTCGCTCTTAAAAACAGGGTAAAAGAAGCGTGGAGCGATATCGAGGTGCAGATGAAACGCCGTTATGATCTTATCCCAAACCTCGTCGAAATCGTTAAAGGTTACGCCACCCATGAAAAAGGTACGTTGGAAGCCGTTATTCAGGCGAGAAATATGGCGATGGCAAGTCAAGGGTCTTTGGAAGATAAAGCGAAAGCCGAGAACATGCTTACGGGAACTTTGAAATCTCTTTTTGCCCTTTCGGAGAATTATCCCAACCTTAAAGCAAATGAAAACTTTTTGGAATTGCAGAGAGAATTGACCGATACCGAAAATAAAATACAGGCAAGCAGGAGATTTTACAATTCCAATGTGCTTGCGATAAACACGAAACTTGAAATGTTTCCGAGCAATTTTGTAGGAAAGATGTTTGGTTTTGCAAAACAGGAATTCTTTAAACTCGACGAAAACGAACAGGCTGCAAGACAAGCCGTCAAAATTTCTTTCTGATCAAAGGAACGATAAATGGCAAATATTACGACTTATGACTTTATAGGTTCCAATACAAGAAAAACTATATTGCTTATGATCCTTTTTCCGATAAGCCTTGTAGTTTTGGTGTATTTGATGATTTTACTGTTTAGCGCGTTAAGCGGCGGAGCGCAATCAGCTTACGGACACGTTTCGCCTTTACAAGCGGCAAATGCTTTGGCAATAGATGTTTTGCCGGTAATATCAGTCATCGCGATTTTGTGGATCACGATAAGTTATTTTTTCGGCCAGAAATTTATTCTTTCCGCCGCGGGCGCGGTAGAAATAAACAAACAATCCGCTCCGGAGATAATAAGGCTTGTCGAAAATATCGCCATTACGGCGGGTCTTCCGATGCCGAAAGTTTACGTAATTAACGACGAATCGCTGAACGCTTTTGCCACGGGAAGAGATCCAAAACATTCTTATATCGCGCTGACAAAAGGAATCATAAAAAAACTTGAAAAACCGGAACTGGAAGGCGTTATTGCCCACGAAATGGCGCATATAGGCAACAGAGACATAAGGCTTATGCTTATAATGGTGGTCTGCATAAGTTTTGCGACTATCGCTGCGGAAATGATGTTAAGGTTTGCAATGTCGTCAAAAAGCAGAGGTTCCGGCAAAAATAAAGGCGGCGGACAGCTTTTGCTTGTCGCTTTAGCGCTTGCTCTTTATATATACGGTTACCTTATAGCGCCGCTTATAAAACTTGCAGTATCGAGAACAAGAGAATATCAGGCGGACGCCACTGCGGCTCTTTTAACGAGAAACCCCGAAGGACTTGTAAACGCTTTAAGAAAAATATCAAAAGATTCCGTCGTAGAAAAACTTAACGACAAAGAAACAATGGCGGCAATGTGCATAGCGACGCCTCTTTCGCCGAAAAAACAAAACTCGCTTTTTTCAAAATTTTCAGGCCTTTTCGCGACGCATCCGCCTATTGAAGACAGAATAAAAGCTTTGATGACGATGGACGGATACAGAAGCTGAAAAATGCCGAAAAAATCTATTTGAAAAATTTTTTAAAAAATGTATAATTAGTACATTCGTTTAAACAAGAACATATTGAAAATATCAATAAAATAATTAGTTCCGACGTAGCTCAATGGTGGAGCAATCGGCTGTTAACCGATCGGTTGCTGGTTCGAGTCCAGCCGTCGGAGCTTTTCTAAAATGTAAAGCCCTTTGACAAAATTGTCAAAGGGCTTTTTGTATGCAAAATCAATTTACTTTTTTCATCTGACCTGACCGCTTTTTGAAAAAAAGGCGGAATTCACTCATGAGAAGATGAGCGAAGTGGGGAACTCATAATGTTTTTGTGGAAATTTTGTTATCCATTTCTTTTCTGATTGAAGAGATGTATTCGGCAAGTTTGGCGGCGGCATTTTCTTTGTATTGTTCGATTATTTTTACTATAGCGCTTCCTATTATTACGCCGTCGGCATATTTTGATATTTCTTTTGCCTGCTGGCCGGAACTTATACCGAAACCGACAGCAACGGGAATGCCCGTAACTTTTTTTATCTTCGATACAATAGAATTTATATCTGCGTTTATTTCCGTTCTCATTCCTGTAACTCCGAGAGATGAAACAAGGTAAATAAAACCTTTTGCGGATTTTGCAAGCATTTCTATTCTGTCTGTTGAAGTTGGCGCTATAAGAGTTATTATCGTAATGCCGTATTTATCGGCAAACTCTTTCACTTCTGTCTGTTCTTCAAAAGGCATATCGGGGGCTATCAGCGCGCATATTCCGGTTTCGGCGCATTTTTTAAAAAATTTATCGTAACCGTATGTAAGCAGCGGATTTAAATATGTCATAAAAGCCAAAGGAACATCCGTTTTTTTTCTTATCCTTGAAACCATATCAAAAATGTCGTCTAAACCTATTTTATTGTTTAAAGCTCTTGTCATGGCGTTTTGTATGACCTCGCCTTCTGCCACAGGGTCGGAAAAAGGTATGCCTATCTCTATTAAATCCGCGCCGTTTTGCGCAAGCGCATATATAAACTCTTCGCTGTTTTCAATAGCCGGATCGCCTGCGGTTAAATATGCTATCAATGCTTTTTTATCGTAAAACGCCTTTAAAATTTCATTTTCAGTTTTATTCATGGACATTTTCTCCTTTATATCTTGCTATCATAGCAACGTCTTTGTCGCCTCTTCCTGAAAGAGTAACTACGATAATTTCGTCCTTTTTCATTTCCGGCGCTATCAGCATTGCGTGATAAACCGCGTGCGCCGATTCTATCGCGGGAATTATTCCCTCCGTAAGCGATAAAAATTCAAAAGCTTCAACTGCCTGTTCGTCAGTCACCGCTACGTATTTCACTCTTTTTATGTCGTGAAGATAAGCGTGTTCCGGGCCTATTCCTGGATAATCGAGGCCTGCGGAAATAGAATAAACCGGAGCGATCTGTCCGCTTTCAGTTTGGCAGAAATAAGATTTCATTCCGTGAAATATTCCCGTCCTGCCGGTAGCTATTGTCGCTGCCGTTTCCGGAGTGTCAATTCCTTTTCCGGCGGCTTCGCACCCTATAAGTTTTACATTTTTATCGTTTAGAAAATTATAGAAAGTACCCATAGCGTTTGAACCGCCTCCGACGCATGCAATAACTGCATCCGGCAGCCTGCCTTCTTTTTCCGTAATCTGTTCTTTTATTTCTTTGCTTATTACGCTTTGAAAATCTCTCACAATTTCAGGAAACGGATGCGGCCCCATGACAGAACCCAAAACATAAAGTGTATCTTCGACCCTGCGCGTCCATTCTCTCATAGTTTCGCTGACGGCATCTTTTAAAGTTCTTGTGCCGCTTTTGACAGGATTGACTTTCGCACCGAGAAGTTTCATTCTAAACACGTTCAATGCCTGCCTTTCGGTATCTTCCTCGCCCATGAATATCTCGCATTCCATGCCAAGCAGCGCTGCGGCTGTCGCAGCCGCCACGCCGTGCTGTCCGGCGCCGGTTTCTGCAATAATTCTTTTTTTGCCCATCTTTTTTGCAAGCAAAGTCTGCCCCAAAACATTATTGATTTTATGCGATCCCGTATGATTTAAATCTTCTCTTTTCAAATATATTTTAGCCCCGCCGAGTTTTTCCGTCATATTTTTAGCATAATACAGCCTCGAAGGTCTGCCGGCATATTCATTTAACAGCGCGTTTAATTCCATATTAAAATCTTTATCGCTCTTATAATAATTGTAAGCTTCTTCAAGCTCTTTAACGGCATTCATAAGCGTCTCGGGTATGTAACGCCCGCCATACGCTCCAAATTTTCCTTTAGACATTTTATTCCTCCAAATATGATAATTGTTGTCCTAACACTAAACTTGCTATGCAATACTTGCCGGCTGAAAATGGATACTCGGAAAAGACAAAAATTCCCCATCCGAAACATTTTGTCTCGTCCACCCTGCAAGTCAAAGACTTTTTAGAAAAAGGGATTATGGTAACGGCAATTATTAATTAGTAGCGAGTAATTAGTAATTAACGACAATGACAAACGGCAAAAACGACTACCCCGTCCGCTGCGCGTCCACCCCTTCATAGAACTATACTTGACCCACAAAATCATACAAAGCATTCTCTATATGCTAATAAGATATTAAGTACA
>JAISDI010000279.1 GCA_031264895.1 Endomicrobium sp.
ATAGCGGTATGAGCAAAATAAAAATTGCCGCGTATAGAACGGAAGAAATGCAGGTAGTATCCGGTAAAAATTATCGTGACATAGTGCATTATGAGGCGCCGTCTCCTGAAAAAATTCCGGCGCAAATGAAAGAATTTCTTAGCTGGCTAAATACCGATGGCAACGAAAACCCATTGTTAAAAGCTGCGATCGCGCATTTATGGTTTGTTATAATTCATCCTTTTGACGACGGCAACGGCCGCTTGGCGCGCAGCATAACCGAGATGACGCTTGCACGGGCTGAAAACACAAACTTGCGTTTTTATTCAATGTCGGCTCAAATTCAAAAAGAAAAAAAAGATTATTATGCCATATTAGAAGAAACAAACACGAGTACATTAGATATTACTATGTGGCTGGAATGGTTTTTTGGATGTCTTAAACGTGCAATAGAAAGCAGTAATGATATTGTCGGGAAAGTCTTAGAAAAGGCTGCGTTTTGGCAAAAACACGCGCTTGATATTACAAATGAAACTCAAAGAGAAATTATTAACAAGCTTATGGACGGATTTACCGGCAATATGACCAGCGGCAAAACTGCCAAGATATTTAAAATTTCACAAGATACTGCCATAAGGTTACTTAAAGACCTATCGGAACGCGGTTTCTTATCAGTTCAAGGCGCCGGCCGCAGTACGCATTACATACTAAGGGGCATGTCTCATATATAGCAGACACCTTATAATTGAGAATTTGATATTTTATCGTTGATATGCTAGATTATTAATCACATAAATATGAATGAAAAATTAAAAAACCCACCAATTAAAGAAACCGTTATAGGAATAGGCATAAACAACTATTTTAGCGGCGATTTGAAAGACACATCACTATATGATGAAATTGTAAAGATATATCCTAAAACCAGCCCAAACTATAATACTGGAATTACTATTATCGACGGAAAGATACAGAAAACGGACAATGATATTTGCGGATATTGTTTTCAAAGCGAAGATAATAGAGAAAGCGTTTTTATAGACAATAACAGGATTGCTTTTTCCGATAGAAGTAAGTATGAAAGTTTTGAGGTTTTTTTTAATAAATTTAAAAAAGTATCGGAAATTATCGGGCATAAAAAGCCGATAGAAAAATGTTCTCAAATAGCGTTGAAATACGTTAATCAGATATTTTTAGAGCAGAACGAATTGCTTGACGCAAACTCTCCCAAAATAAAATTTTTGCCTAATTTTAGAACAAATAAAGACGGTAAATTGTTTGCGGAATTGGCGCAGTTTGCCGGTAATTATGTTTTACAGTCTGCAAGCAATACGCAGGTAAAATCTTTTGTAAATACCTCTTTGCAATTTATCGGCAATCCCCCGAGACTTCAAGTTTTATTTATTATAGATACCGTTATCGATATAAGCAATGCTGACAAAGACGCGCTGTCTAATTTAGAAAATTACATGTCTCAATTAAGAGAATTTAAAAATATGATATTTTTCGGTAATGTTGAAAAAGATATAAAGGAGTTTTCAAAATGAAAAATTTTATACCGTCCGCCAGTATAAAAGAAATTCCCGTTTTTGATAAAACTCCGAACTCTTTTGTCAACGTGTTGGATTTATTGCCTTGCGATTTTTGCGGCGACGAGAGTTTTAATGATACTCTTTCGTATTTAAGGAAAAGAAATACTTCAATTTACTTACAAGTCAGGGAACTTCTTGATATTCAAATGGAAGCACAACAAAACCTGGAATATGAATTGTCGGATAAGGTTATAAATAATGCCGTTAAAATTTTAGATTTGATAATAAAAGAAAATATTGAACTGCCTCATTTAGCATCTAACCCGATGAAGCAAATAGGCTTTACTTGGGACACTTCGTGCCGCAGAATTTATGTAACGGTTGACGAAACGGAAAAAATTATTTTTACAAGCGTCGAATTGAACGCTCCGTATAATTATTTATCTTCTCAAGGGTACATATATAATGTAAATGAAATTATAACAAGAGTGAAAAATGACCTGTGAAAGTTACGAAATATCTTTTGGAGACAACAGTTCTGTCTCAAGATTTATTAATGACAGAAGGCATTTGAAGAAAGATGAAATTGTAAAAATTACTCCGGACGCTTTTATATATCCCAAAGAAAATAAAGCTCTCTCGTTGGTACATATCGATGGTTTGACTGAACAAGAGATTTGGGATATCGGCGATACAAAAATTTTTAAGAATGCAAGGTTGAGTTCAAGAGAAAAATTTAAGACGGTCGCAAGAGCCGATATGAATGTCGGAAAATTGAAAAATCTTCGTATAGAAGGCTTTTTCATAGAAAGAGACGATAGCGAATTTGAGCGGCACGTTACAGCCGTAAGCAATATGGAAAAACAGGTTTTTGCCATAAAATTATCATTAAATTGTGAAGCAATAATACGATAAAACGATCCAATTTCTCTTCTGTTGACAAATTTTTTAAGCAGCTTACATAGTCTGGCAGATGAAAATATATGTTTCTTCTTACATCTGTCTTATTTTTTTGTATTAAAATTATATCTTTTTAATATATGTCCGGACAATCGGCAGCAATCGGGCAGATTGTTTTTGTCGTTCCGATTTGCCGCCTGCAAAGGTAAAATTCCCCTGAGCCGTGCGCAAGCGCCTTGACAGAAGGAATATAAGTTTATATAATCCTTGAAAATTTAGTTCTTTTATTTTGTGGTTGCGGACGGCTCATTGAAGAGCGAACGGCTTATTAAAAAATTGTTTTATTTGCGCATTTTAAAACAGTTTCCTATAAATATGATTTTGTGATCAAAAATATTTTACAAGCGCTGAAATTGTAAAATATTTTATTTTTATCCAAAATATAGTGATAAATATCACTATTATATTATTTGCGTTAACGACTATTAGGCAATTCTGTTGTTTCTGTATATTTTACCCGCTATTGTTTGTCGAAATAGAATGTTTTTGGAAAGTCATATTACTAGGCTCCGGGTTTGCATTATTTGCCCGGAAGCTTATTATTTTATAAAAATAATTGTGAAATAAATCACTATTAAAGGAGAGCAGAGTATGGAAAAAGAAAAAAAGAAGGACAGTAATTATCCGGTCGTTGACAATCCGGAAGCGCTTGAAGAACTTATCAGGCGCGTTAAAAGCGCGCAAGCCGTTTTTGCGTCGTATTCACAGGAGCAGGTCGACAAAATTTTTAAGGCGGCGGCGGTTGCCGCAAATCAGGCGAGAATTCCGCTTGCAAAAATGGCCGTTGAAGAGACGGGCATGGGAGTTCTTGAAGACAAAATAATAAAAAACCATTTTGCCTCCGAGTACATTTTTAACAAACATAAAAATGCAAAAACTTGCGGGATAGTTAAGCGCGACAAAGCCAACGGAATTAAAATTGTGGCCGAACCTTTGGGCGTTATAGCGGGAATAGTGCCTACTACAAACCCCACTTCGACGGCAATTTTTAAATCGCTTATATCATTGAAAACCAGAAACGGCATTATTTTTTCGCCGCATCCGCGCGCAAAAAATGCCACTATAGCCGCGGCAAAAATTGTTCTTGAGGCGGCGGTAAAGGCCGGCGCTCCGCAAAATATCATCGGCTGGATCGATACTCCTTCACTTGAACTGACAAATATGCTTATCACGCATCCTAAAATTGCAACGATTCTTGCTACCGGAGGGCCGGGAATGGTCAAAGCGGCCTATTCGTCCGGCAAGCCGGCTTTGGGAGTGGGGCCGGGAAATACTCCCGCAGTTATTGACGAGACCGCCGATATTCAAACGGCAGTTTCTTCAATTCTCATGTCAAAAACTTTTGACAACGGAATGATATGCGCTTCCGAACAGTCAATTGTAATAGTAAAGGACGTTTATGATAAAGTCATTGCGGAATTAAAACTCAGGGGCGCTTATATTTTAAGCGCTGAGGAAAAAGAAAAAGTCGGGAAAACGATAATTATCGACGGCAAAATAAACGCAAATATCGTCGGGCAGTCCGCTGCAAAAATCGCGCGGATGGCCGGAATTGAAGTTGCGGAGGATACAAAAATTCTTGCCGGAGAAGCCGAAAAAACTACGCCTGACGAAGAGTTTGCACACGAAAAACTCTCTCCGGTCATTGCCGTTTATAAAGCGGATAATTTTGAAGATGCCGTTTCAAAAGCGTATCAGCTTGTGGAGTTAGGCGGAGCCGGACATACCGCAGTTCTTTATACCGACGATAGAAAGCAGGACAGGATAGATTACTTTGCCGGCAAGCTGTATGCGGGACGCATTCTTGTAAATTCTCCGTCTTCGCAAGGGGCGATAGGCGATTTGTATAATTTTAAACTGGAACCGTCTTTGACGCTTGGGTGCGGTTCATGGGGAGGAAATGCCGTGAGTGAAAATGTAGGAGTAAAACATTTATTGAATTATAAGACCGTTGCCGAAAGACGCGAAAATATGCTTTGGTTTAAAGTTCCTCCGAAAATTTATTTTAAACGCGGCGCAACGGATCTTGCCTTGCGCGAGCTTGAAGGCAAAAAACGCGCTTTTATAGTAACCGACAGATTTTTGTTTGATTCCGGAGCCGTTTACAATATTACAAAAGTAATAGAAGAGGTCGGAATAGATTATCAGATTTTCTTTGACGTAAAGCCGGATCCCACGCTGTCCACTATAGACGACGCTTTACAGATGATAAGAACTTATCAGCCGGACGTCATAATAGCTTTCGGAGGCGGTTCGCCCATTGACGCGGCAAAGATCATGTGGCTTATGTATGAGCAGCCCGATGTAGATTTTAACGATATAGCAATGAGATTTATGGACATAAGAAAGAGAATCTGCAATATTGCTGATTTGGGGAAAAAAGCAACGCTTGTAGCCGTTCCCACAACTTCGGGGACGGGTTCTGAGGTTACGCCTTTTGCCGTAATAACGGACGATAAAACGCACATCAAATATCCCGTGGCGGACTATGCCCTTACGCCCGATATGGCCATTATAGATCCGAATTTTGTCGACAGTATGCCTAAAAGTTTATGCGCGGCTTCCGGAATAGACGCTTTAACGCACGCGCTTGAATCTTACGTGTCCGTTCTTGCGACGAATTTTACGAATTCTCCGGCGCTTGAAGCGGCAAAACTTATATTCAGATATTTGCCGCGCTCGTATAAAAACGGTAAAGAAGATCCTGTGGCAAGAGAAAAAATGCATTATGCGTCAACGCTTGCAGGCATGGCTTTTGCGAACGCTTTTTTGGGTATCTGTCATTCCATGGCGCATAAACTCGGGGCTGCTTTCAACATTCCGCACGGCGTAGCCAACGCTTTGCTGATAAGTCAGGTAATACGGTTCAACGCTACGGATCGTCCTAAAAAACAAGGGACGTTTCCGCAGTATAAATTCCCTAATGCAAAAGCAAAGTACGGGCAGATCGCCGACGAACTTGATTTAGGCGGAAATAATGACGACGAAAAAATAGAATCGCTTTTAAACGCCATAACGGGGCTTAAACGCGATATAGGAATTCCTCTTTCTATCAGAGAAGCCGGAATATCAGAAGAAGACTTTTACACTAAGCTTGACAGTCTGACCGAGCTTGCTTTTGACGACCAATGCACCGGAGCAAACCCCGTATATCCTCTGATGGAAGATTTGAAACAGATACTCATAAAAGCTTATAACGGAGAAATATAAAAATGAAATTATCCGACAAAGTAATTAACAGGCTTACTCTTTACCACAATATTCTCATTGGTTATATTGAAAAAGGCGTGTCTTACATAAGCAGTCCGAAGATCGCGGCATTGCTTGACATAGACGCTTCGCAGGTAAGGAAAGATCTCAAGCTGTTAAATAACGACGGCATCTGCAAAGTCGGTTATCCCGTAGAAGAACTGAAAAAATCCATAGAAAAGTTTATGGGGTTTGTTAAAACAAAAGAGGCGTTTATAGTCGGCGCAGGAAACCTCGGTATGGCTTTGGCAAAATATGATAATTTTGAACTTTACGGGTTCACCATTAAGGCTTTGTTTGACAATGATCCGTTAAAAGTCGGAGTTTCAATCAATAATAAGCAGGTTTTTCACATTTCAAATCTCGACGACATGGCAAAACATTCAAACGTACAGATCGCGATTCTAACGGTACCAAGACAAGCTGCCCAAAAAATTGCCGATTTTTTAGTGAATGCCGGAATAAAATACATATGGAATTTTTCACCGTGCGTTATTGAAGTTCCGCCGGCAATACGCGTATGGAACGAAAATCTTATAGGCAATTTTTTACAGTTTACAATCAACCACGAACAATAAGGTATCTCTAAAAACTTATACCAAAAAGAACCTCCGCGCAGATTACTGTGCGGAGGTTCTTTTATTTAAGTTGTTAATTTAGCTCACTTTATTTTTTAAAAATGCAATAAAAAGTTGGGTTTGAGCGTTATCGTAGCTATTCTCTTAATTATAAAAATGTACATTACTTTACATAAAGTTAACATAATTTTAACTGAAATAATATATAATTTAGGAAATTTTATTTATCAAAAGGAGCTATTTTAATGAATCTAGCGAGTTTATCCATCAAACGCCCGACTTTTATCTTTTCAATACTGATTGCAATGATAATAGTAGGGCTTATTTTTATGACCAGAATGCAGATACGAATGTTTCCCGACGTTGAATATCCGTATGTTGTCATAACTGTGCAGTATGACGGAGCAGGTCCGGAAGAAATCGAAAACAGAATAAGCAGAATGGTTGAAAATTCAATCAGCGCTATTTCCGGAATCAAGCATATCAATTCTATAAGTCAGGATGGTTACTCTACGACTTTTGTCGAATTTGAGCTTGACAAAGACCCTGAAATCGCGCTGCAGGAAGTAAAAGATAAAATCTCGGAAATCAGAAGAAGGTTTCCGGACAATATTGAAGAACCCGTAGTGCTAAAACTTGATCCGGAACAAATGCCCATAATGACGGTCAGTTTAAAAGCGGACTTAGATCCGAAAGATCTTTACGATTTCGGAGACGAATATTACAGGAAAGAACTGCTGAGAGTTGACGGAATATCAAGGATCTGGATGATAGGCGGGCAGAGAAGGGAAATTCACGTGTCGGTTGACAGAAAAAAGCTTGACGAATACGATACCACGCTTACGGATGTTTCGCTGGGCATAACAAATAACAGTTTAAACGTTCCTGTGGGAAGAATTTCAATAGGCAACGATGATATTTCTTTCAGATCAATGGGAGAGTACCGGGACGTTAAAGACATAGAGCATGTTGTCGTAAATTTTCACGGCAATGACGTTCCGGTTTCCATAGGTCAGATTGCCAAAGTCAGCGATACGGTGATGGAACGGTTCACAAAAGGAAGGATCAATCTTAAAGAAAACGGCGAGGTTATAAGAAATCAGTCGTTCCAATTTAGAATATATAAACAATCCAAAGCCAATGAAGTTAAAATTTCGGACGGCGTAACCGCGAAAGTTAAAGAACTTAACGAAAGATACAAAGATTTTCCCGGAAAACCGTATCTCACTATCGTTACAGATAATGCTCTTCCCATTAAGGCAAACATCAAAGACGTGCGCAATACGATTTTCGAAGGAATTTTTCTTGCCGTTGTGGTGGTTTATTTTTTCCTTGCAAGCTGGCGTTCGACTTTTATTACCGCTTTGGCGCTCCCCAACAGTTTAATAGGCGCGTTTATTTTCATGTTTTTGTTTGATTTCAGCATAAATATCATTTCGCTGATGTCTTTGTCTCTTGCCGTCGGGCTTTTGATAGACGACGCTATAGTCGTGCGCGAAAATATTTACAGGCATTATGAAGAAGGAGAAGAGCCTGACGTTGCCGCGCAAAAAGGTACCGACGAAGTCGCTCTGGCCGTAATAGCCACGACAAGTTCCGTCATAGCGGTGTTTTTGCCTGTAGGTTTTTTGAGCGGAATAATAGGACAGTTTTTTAAAGAGTTCGGTTTAACGGTAGTTTTTGCCATGTTTATATCAGTGCTTGACGCTTTGACTATAGCGCCCATGTTATCGGCGTACATTATTCCTTCAAGAAAAGAAGAGAAAAACAAAAAGAAAAATAAAATCGTACTTATAGTCAGCGGTTTTTTCAGGGCAATTACGGTCGCATGGTTTGACAAACTTTACGCTCTGATAGTGAAAATTTATGAAAAAATGATACGTTTTATTTTAAGATTTAAAATACCGGTATTGATTTTTACAGCTGTGATTTTTGCGGCTTCTTTGACGCTTGCGAAAAAAATACCTACAAATTTTGTGCCTTCGTCGGAAATCGGAGAATTTAACATAGCCGTTGAAACAGACCCTGGCGCATCTTTGGCAAGAACGGACTCGGTTTGTCTGCAGATAGAAGATGCGCTTATGACAATGGAAGACGTAGAATTTGCTGTCGTTTCCATCGGAAACAATAACAGGGAGCTTAATATAGCAAACATCTATGTAAGGCTTATAGACTACAAGCAAAGAGAACATTCCACAGACGAAGTTAAACAGCGCATAAGAGAAAAACTTACAGAGATTTTGGATAAAAACGTT
>JAISDI010000034.1 GCA_031264895.1 Endomicrobium sp.
TGGCCCGCCGGGAGTGAAAACAATTTGGGAAGGGCTTAATGTACTTAATATCTTATTAGCATATAGAGAATGCTTTGTATGATTTTGTGGGTCAAGTATAGTTCTGTGAAGGGGTGGCATGCGAAGCATGACGGGGTAGTCGTTGTTGCCGTTAGTCTTTGTGTCGTTGCCGTTAATTACTAATTACTCATTACTAATTACTAATTACCGTTGAAAGCGCATTAGAAAAAAAAGTCAAAAAAATATAGAATATATTAATGATAAAAGTAAAAAGTCTCAGTAAATCGTTTGGAAGAAAGCGCGTGCTTTGCGATATAGATTTTGACGTTTATGACGGAGAAACTCTCGCTATTATAGGCGCGTCCGGAACGGGAAAGAGCATTCTGTTAAAAAATATAGTGGGTCTCGTCAAACCGACGCAGGGTTCCATATATATTGACGATATTGAAATAACCGCATGTTCTTCGAAAGAGCTTCAGGAAACGCAAAAAAAGCTCGGTTACGTTTTTCAGGAGGCCGCTCTTTTCGATTCTCTTACCATAGAAGAAAACGTCGCTTTCGGGCTGAGAACTCTCACTAAACTAGATGACGAAGAAATATCTAAAAGAGTTACGCAGTGTCTTCATATGGTAGGCCTGCACAATGTGGAACTTTTGAAACCTTCTGAACTTTCCGGAGGAATGAAAAAAAGAGCCGGACTTGCAAGAGCAATCGCGTACCAGCCGAAATATATTTTTTACGACGAACCTACAACCGGTCTCGACCCTATAATGTCGGACGTTATAAGCGATTTGATTATAAATTTAAGAGAACATTTGAAAGTTACGTCCATAGTGGTAACGCATGACATGAAATCCGCGTATAAAATAGCCGACAGAATAATAATGCTCTATCAAGGCAAAATTATTTTCAGCGGTACTCCCGAAGAAACAAAAAATACGGACAATCCGGTGGTAAGACAGTTTATCGAAGGTTCCGGACAGGGACCTATTAAAACGGATAGAACGTTTGATTTGGAAGAATTATGAACAATAAAATTAAACTAGGCATTTTTGTAGTAGTAGGTTTGTTTGCAATTGTGGTTTCCATAGTCGCCACAGGCAATTTTTCACTTGGTAAAAAATACAAGGTATATGTTTTGTTTGACAATGCGTCCGGCCTTACGAAAAAAGCGAAAGTCAAAATTGCCGGCGTGGACATAGGCATAATGAAAGGGGTAGACCTTTATGAAAACAAAGCCCGCCTCTGCCTTGTAATAGACAACGATATAGCCGTTTATCAAAATGCGACCGCAAGCATAGTTTCTATGGGCATAATAGGCACAAAATATATAGAGATCGTTCCCGGCGATCCTTCTCTGCCGCGCGTACAAGACGGCGGCACGATATCAAAAAGCGATACGGGTTCTCTTGAGGCGGCGATGGGAAAAATCGTCGATAAAATAAGTTCCGCAATAGATTCTCTGGGCGCAAACGGCAAAAACGGCGATATGATAGATAATCTGGCCGAATCAATACGCGATTTAAAATCTATACTCGGAAATATCTCATCGCAGAACGCAAAAATAGTTTCCTCGATAGAAAACATAAATAATTTTTCGTACAATCTCGCCGAAATTACCGATCAAAACAAACGCGACATAAGAAATACCATAGCTGGCATGAAAGACATAATAAACAAAATGGATTTGATCGTCACAAAAGTTTATGACGGCGGAGGGCCGCTCGGAGCGCTTATAAGCGACGAAGAAATGAGCGCGGAACTTAAAGAAACAGTTACTGTGGCAAAAGAAACGCTTGTTTCGGCAAGAAGCGCGGTGGCAGGTTTAAGCGAAACAATAGGCAGAGCAAGCAAATTGAAATTCGATTGGAATTATATGGGAAGGTACAATGTCAAAGACGAAAAAATGCGTAACGACCTCGGCATAACCATAATGCCAAATGACGACAAGTTCTATTATGTCGGCATAGCGAATGTCGCTGACAGCAGTGAAGTAAAAGAGCAAGATGAACGCGATACGATAAATACGCTTGAGGCTTTAATGGGTTTCAGGTTTAACAAATTCGAAGTTTACGGCGGAGTTATGCGCGGCAAAGCCGGCGGCGGAATAGGCTACTCTTTCTTTGAGCCGGTTTACGCTCCTTATAAAAAACTGCAATTTCATTTAAACGCTTATAATTTTGGCAGAAAAAACAGAAGCCCCGAAATTGACGCAGGTTTAAGATTCGGTTTCACAAAATGGCTCTATGCCGGCGTTATGGTAGAAGACGCCCTCTACAAAACCGCAGTTACCCCATATATAAAAATAGAAATCAGCGATCCGGACATTGCCGCCATCCTAGGCGTAGTAAGCATAGCCGCAGTAGCCACAAAATAGTCCTTGCGTACGGGTCCTTGCGGACGGCAAACTAGAACGGCAAACGACAAAGGCAAAAAAGGATTTGAACAAAAGCAGCCTGTTGCCCAAAAACAGACGCTAAATTCAGAGAATGTATAATTACGCAGCAGCCTCCTGCGTAAATTTGCAATATTACAGAAACATTGATTGCAATTGCAAAAGAATCTATTGCCAAATTGAAAATAGTTTTATTTATTCTCCCGTTTCAAGAATTAAGTAAAATACATACCGAATTGATAAAAAATGAATTAAACAAATGGGATTTAGAAATAAAAGAAATAAGGCAAGTATATAAGCTGGCAAATAAAATAATAGAAAAACATAATTGACGGCACGTATTTATGAAAAAACAAAAATCTAAAATAAAATTTTTATGCCAACAGTGCGGATATGAATCGGCGCAGTGGCTGGGGAAATGTCCGGGCTGTAATGCGTGGAACAGTTTTGCCGAAGAGAAATTTACTTCTTCTTCGGCGGTCGGGTCTGGGCATTTCGGGCAGCTTACCGGTTTTTCTTCCGGCGTTTTAAAGCTTAAAGATATTTCAGTTAAAGAGTTTCAAAGACATATTACCGGAATAAAAGAATTTGACAATATGATAGGCGGCGGGGTTGTTCCCGGTTCTTTAATTCTTTTGGGCGGCGCGCCGGGAATCGGCAAGTCTACGCTTATGCTTCACGTGTCCGGCGCTTTAAGCGATACAGGTACAGTTCTTTACATTTCCGGAGAAGAATCGCTGTCGCAGGTCAAATCAAGGGCGGAACGGTTAAAAGTTAACAAGGAAAATATTTTTCTTGCTTCGGAAACGAATCTTCAAAACATTATTGACGCGGTAAATAAAATTGAACCAAAATTTTTAATAATAGATTCCATACAAACAACTTATCATCCGGAACTTTCCGGAGCGCCCGGAACTGTCGGACAGGTCAGGGAAACTGCGGCGGAACTTCTCAGAATTGCAAAATCTAAAAATATTACGGTTTTTCTTTTGGGGCATGTTACCAAAGAAGGCGATTTGGCCGGCCCGCGCGTTTTGGAACATATTGTCGACACGGTTTTATATTTTGAAAATGAAAGACAGCACATATACAGAATTTTAAGAGCTTATAAAAACCGTTTCGGCCCTACAAGCGAAATAGGCATTTTTGAAATGAACTCTTCGGGCCTTGCCGAAGTTTCAAACCCTTCGCTTATTTTTTTGGGAGAGCGAACGGTCAACGCGCCCGGAAATACGGTTACGGCTTCAATGGAAGGCACAAGACCGCTGCTTCTCGAAGTGCAGGCTCTTGCGGCAAGAACAAGTTTCGGCATACCGCGCAGAATGGTATCGGGCTATGACGCTAACAGAATTACGATACTGATTGCCGTTTTGGAAAAAAGGCTTGATCTTCCGCTTGAAATGCAGGATATTTTTGTAAACATAGCGGGCGGAGTTAAAATCAAAGAAACCGCCGCGGATTTAGCGGCTGCCTGCGCAATAGTTTCGGCAAACTCAGGGTTTGTATGCCCCAAAGACATGATAGTCTTCGGAGAAGTCGGCCTGTCCGGAGAAATCCGTTCCGTAGCGCTGGTTGCGGAAAGACTGGCCGAGGCCGAAAAATTAGGTTTCAAAAAAGCAATAATCCCAAAAGGCAATATGAAAAACCTATCCTACAAAGGCAAAATGGACATATCCGGCGCCGCAATTCTAGACAATGCCATAAAAATTTTGCGCAACAGTTGATAGGCTCTCTCTAAAAACCCTAAAAAAGTTAAAATCAAAAGATTCGTCAACCCACTTGAATTTTCTGCCGCTAATGCCGCCATCCCAAACTTATAAAATTCTGTAATCCTCTGTAGCCTGCCCCGTGAGGCCGTAACACGTGGGGATCTGCTGTTGCAGTTGTCGTTATATTATGCCGTCGGCAAAGGCCAGACCCTGAAACGAGTTCAGGGTGACAGGCAGTTGTGTAGGTCAATTCCCCCGAATTCGAGGGAATTAAAAATATGGCAGGTTTCAACAGATTTATTATTTCAGTGAAACAATGGATGGACAAAACTAATTCAAAAGGTATTATTGCAAAGGTCGGAAGGTATGGCGGGATTTATGCCCACAAAAATATCGCCTTTGAATTCGGAATGTGGGTTAGCGCAGTACTTCCAAAGATTAAAACTTTTCATTTTA
>JAISDI010000067.1 GCA_031264895.1 Endomicrobium sp.
AGTGAACCTCCCCCAGCGGGAGCTGGGGGCTTCCCTCACTACGATTCTCGGAGTTCAGAAAATCTGAACTCGCCACTTCATCCACCAGCGGGAGCTGGTGGGTTTAGAAGGCTTACTAATTACTCATTACTAACTACTAATTATTTTTTTTGAGTATCTTTTCACTATTAAATCAATCAGGTTTGTCGTTGATTTGCCTTTTACGAAAGGATAGCGGTAGACTTTCTTTACATATTCTCTGCCGATAATATCTTGGAGTTTATAGTCTCCGCCTTTTACCAGAATGTCGGGGGTAAGTTCGCTTAAAATTTCTTTAGGAGTATCTTCGCCGAAAACTACCACATAATCTACCGGCTTTAACGCAAGAAGAAGTTTTGCTCTGTCTTTTTCGCATACTAAAGGCCTTTTTGGACCTTTAAGTCTTGACATGGATTTGTCGGAATTTATAGCCACGATCAAAATGTCGCCGAGCGTTTTTGCTTTTTCAAAAAGACTTGTATGCCCTAAATGCACTAAATCAAAACAACCGTTAGTAAAAACTATTTTTTTACCCTGTTTTTTAAGCTTTGCAATTTCTTTCTGCATTTCTTTTCTTGTGTGAGCGCGTTTCAGAGTTTTCATTTTTTTACCTTTTTTTAGATAATTAGTAATTAACGACGACTACAACGACAAAGGCAACAACGACTACCCCGTCCTGCTATGCAGTCCACCCCTTCACAGAAGGGGATATTACGGCAACGGCAAGAGACAACTGTGGAGAGGCGGGCGGGAGTTTGTTTGCGTAAGCAAACCTCTAATTTGCGCTGGAAGCGCTCCTTCATTACTAATTACTAACTACTCATTACTAATTAAATACTCGTTCTTCCACCAGTCTTGCTATTATGTGTATAAGCAGTATGTGGCATTCTTGGGCGCGGGCTGTTATTTTGGACGGGGCGCAGTAGCATAGGTCGCATAGGGATTTTAATTTTCCGCCTTCTTCGTTTGTCATGCCTATTGTGAAAATGCCCATTTTTTTTGCAGATTCTACGGCTTTTATTACGTTCGGGGAATTTCCGCTTGTTGAGATAGCTATAAAAATGTCTCCTTGTACCGCAAAAGCTTCAAGCTGTCTTGAAAAAATTTGGTCATACCCGAAATCATTGCCTATGGCGGTTATTGTTGAAACGTTTTCCGATAATGCTATTGAAGCGAGCGCCGCTCTGTTTTTTTCGAAACGGCATACCATTTCAGCGGCAAAATGAAGCGCATCGGAAGCGGAACCGCCGTTACCGCAGATTATGGTTTTTTTGTTATTTTTGTAAGCTTCTACAATTTTATCCGCTACAGACTGAATATAATCTACTTGTTTTGAATCCAGCATTTTTTGTTTTGTTTCGATGCTGTCAGAAATCAGCTTTTTAATAGTTTCTTTTGTTTCCATTTTTTCTCCGCCGCGTTTTAAAAATATAAAAGCCCGCTTAGCAAACGCAAAGCGGGCTTTTGAGATTTAACGATATTCTTACACAAGCCGCCTTTTTTACCTTCCGAAAATGTATTTAGGAAGAAAATCGGTCGACACTCCGCCCTTACGAAACTTTTCGTTTGCCATAATTTTATAATGAAGCGTCGAAGTATTTTTTATTCCTTCGATCTCAACCTCTTTCAAAGCTCTTTGCATTCTCATGATGGCTTCTTCTCTGTCTGCGCCCTGCGCTATAATTTTTGCTATAAGGCTGTCATAAAACGGAGGTATTGTATAACCTGAATAAACATGGCTGTCCAGCCTTATTCCCGGCCCGCCCGGCAGGTAGAGCCTGCCTATTGTGCCTGGCGAAGGTATAAAATCTTTATCCGGATCTTCGGCATTTATTCTGCATTCTATGGCATGACCTAAAATTTTTATTTTTTCCGAGTCAAAAGAAAGTTTTTCGCCTGCGGCAAGTTTTATCTGCTCTTTTACAAGATCTATACCGGTTATCATTTCAGTTACGGGATGTTCAACCTGTATTCTGGTGTTCATTTCCATAAAATAAAAGTTTTTCTTTTTATCTACAAGAAACTCTACCGTTCCTACGGTAATATAATTTACTGCCGCAGCCGCATTTTTTGCAGCTTTGCCCATTTTTTTTCTTAACACATCGTCAACAAAAGGCGAAGGGCTTTCTTCAACCAGTTTTTGATGTCTTCTTTGTATGGAACAATCCCTTTCCGGAAGATAACATGTTTTTCCGTAAGCGTCGCCCAAAATCTGAAATTCTATATGATGAGGTTCTTCAACGTACTTTTCCATATACACGTCAGGGTTTCCGAAAGCTCTTTTTGCTTCTTCCTGAGCCATAATTATTGAATTTTTCAAAGTTTCTTCGGAAACTACTATTCTCATTCCTTTACCGCCGCCGCCAGCAGTAGCTTTGATAATTACCGGATAACCTATTTTTTTTGCAAGCGCCGCAACTTTGGGGTCGTCCGCGTTAACTGGGCCGCCGGAACCGGGAACAACCGGCACGCCGGCTTTTTTCATAAGTTCTATCGCGGCGATTTTATCGCCCATTCTTTCGATGGACTCTTTTTTAGGGCCGATAAATTTTATTCCGCACGCTTCGCAAACTTCGGCAAAATAAGTGTTTTCCGCCAGAAAACCGTAACCCGGGTGTATTGCGTCCGCGCCGGAAATTTCCGCCGCGGCAATAATGCTGGGAATGTTAAGATAACTTTCCGACGAACTGGCAGGGCCTACGCATATCGATTGGTCGGCAAGTTTAACGTGCATATTTTCTTTGTCGGCTTCGGAATGTATCGCAACCGTTTTAACGCCGAGTTCTCTGCAAGCTCTTATTATTCTGCAGGCAATTTCCCCTCTGTTGGCTATCAAAACTTTCTTAAACATCTATTATCTCCCGGGAATTTTCCCAAATTCTTTTTCATTTGCTTGTGTCTATAAGAAATAAATCCTGTCCGTATTCAACGGACTGTCCGTTTAAAACGCAGATTTTTACGACTTTCCCGCTTACGTGCGAATGAACGTCTTTAATGATTTTCATCGCTTCGATCTGCCCGATTTTTTGTCCGGGCTTCACATTGCCGCCCTCCGTAACAAAAGGAGGCTTGTCATTGTTTTGCGCGCTGGAAAAAGTGCCTACCATGGTAGACTTAACGGCAGTTATAGTCGATTTTGGCGGTTCGGGTTTTTCTGCGGGAACTTCTTTTATTTTTATTGCCGGCAGAGCAGCCGCTTCAACGTGATTTTTCTTAAAAAACAAAGAATCTTCGCCGCTTTCAAAACGCATTTCTTCAATGTCCGTATCGTGTATAGACTTTAAAAAATCTTTAATTTCCTGCGGATTCATATCCACCTCTTGTTTATACTCTTTCAACGTACTCGCCGGTTCTGGTATCTACTTTAATTCTGTCTCCCTCTTTAATAAACAAAGGAACTCTGATGTCTGCTCCGGTTTCAAGTTTTGCCATTTTTGTCATATTTGAAACTGAATCGCCTTTAATTCCGGGTTCGGCTTCGGCAATTGCCATTTCTATAATCAGCGGAAGATCTATGCCTATAAGCTCACTTTCAAGATATACGGCTTCAACTTCAAGATTTTCTTTAAGATAGTTTGCCATTTCTCCGATAAATTCCGGCACAACGCTTATTTGCTCGTAAGTGTTCATATCCATAAAATTGAAATTTGCGCCTTCTTTATAAAGGAACTGCTTTTTTTGTCTTGTAACGCTTAAAGCTTCAAACTTTTCTCCGGACTTAAAAGTGCGTTCTATTGTGCCGCCCTTTTTGAGATGTCTAAGTTTTACGCGCATTACTGCCCCGCCCTTTCCGGGCTTATGGTTTTGAAACCACGTAATTTGATAAGGTTCACCGTCAACTAAAATATTGAGCCCATTTCTGAAATCGGATGTTGAAACCATTTTATCTCCCTGGATTTTACGTTTTTTTATTCATAAGCTGCCGAAGTTAAAATTTCGCAGCCATTGTCCGTTATAAGAGCGGTATCTTCTATTCTCACGCCAAACTCTTCATTTAAATATATGCCGGGTTCAACCGTAACCGCCATATTTCGTAAAAAAATACCTTCGGCATTTGGCGAAAGCGAAGGCATCTCATGTATCTCTATTCCTACTCCGTGTCCGGTCGTATGGATAAAATTATCTTTATACCCTGCCGCATCTATAACGGCTCTCGCGGTTTCATCCGCCATAGACAAAGGCGATCCGGCTTTTATTTCTTTCAAAACTGCGCTTTGGGATTTTTTTACAATATCCCAAACTTTTCTGAATTTGTCGCTAATTTTACCTAAATAATAGGTACGTGTCAAATCCGAACAGTACCCTTTATACACGCAGCCTAAATCCATCATTATTATATCATTTTCATTTATTTTATAACCAGAGCTTGCATGATGCGGATTTGCCGAATTTTTGCCGGCTGCAACAATAGGCGTAAAACTTTCTTTAACTTTATTTTTGGCAAACAGTTCGATTATTCTGTAATGTATATCAAGTTCGCTAAGCCCTGAACGCAGTTCGCTTTTAATGGTTTCGCATACGCGCGAAACAATACGGCATGATTCTTTAAGATTTTCTATTTCAGAACCGGATTTGACTGTGCGCAGTTTGTCCAAAATACCTTCTTTAGTTTCGACTTTTATATTGTGCTGCGCAAATTTTGAGTTTAAAGTTAAATATTCAAACGCGCTTATATACTTTGAATCCGCCAAAACGGAACTTTCTTTGTTTTCTTTAATTATTTCAGCGGCTTTTTGCGCAAAAGGAACACCTATATATATATGTGTATTTTGTCCGGCAAAAAACTCTCTTACTTGATTTTCAATCATTTTTGAAGCAAGTATACATATTTTGCCTTTCAATGCCAAAATCCAAAAACCGTCAAAAGACGCTCCCGTAAGATAAAACGTTTCGATTTTACTTGCGAAAAGGAAACTGCCCGTTTCATGCAAATTTGCAAGCCTGTTTATTTTGTTTTCCATATTAAATCCTTTAAATTTTTAACTGTTCTAAAATGCAGCAATAAACGCATATTGAATCTTCTATAAGAACTTAATGCAAACAGTTTTATTCCGATTTTGTCTGCCAAAAGATTTTTATGAACTAATTTTTTGCCTGAATTGTCTGAAATAAATTTATCGATTTCTTTCAAACTTTCAGCCGTAAGATCCGCATTGTATCAAAAACTTTTTAATGCAGTCATAATCAAACCCGACGCTGTTTTTAGTCTTTTGTCAAGTCCGGCTTCTTTTTTTGAGAAAATTTAAAAATCTTGTTTTTTGTTCTTTTATTTTCATAATAAAAAAATGAAGTTTAAGCGCGCATTTCCACTTGACAATTATATAATTATTTTATTAAATAACAAAACGATTACAAATAATGTAATCGAAAATAAAGTTATCCGGTATAAACCGGATAGGAAAAACAAGGAGTTGCAGCAAATGGCACAAGGCAAAGTTAAGTGGTTTAACGACCAGAAAGGTTATGGATTCATTTCCAACAATGATGGATCAGGCGATGTATTTGCACATTATTCGGCTATTCAGTCCGATGGTTTCAAATCGTTAGCTGAAGGTGACAGCGTTGAATTTGAAGTTGTAAATTCAGACAAAGGCCCCAAAGCAGCTAACATAAAGAAGATCTAACCTAACCAACCATTAAAAACCCCCGAGAGCTTTTGCTCTCGGGGGTTTTTTTATATGGAAATCATTAAAACAGCAGCTGATCTGACCGGAACTTTCGCAGCGGCAACCCCGCACCTTACTTTTTGCAAACGTTTTGAATTTTTAGAAATATGACATTATTGATATTGCCATAAACATAGTAATTAGAAATATGACAAGAAGAACTGACGAAAAAGTTATGGAAAAGATAAATGCTTTAATAAAAAATTTATTTTTTAGAGTCAGATATAAAACGGCAAACAAGACAGCTAATACAAAAAAAAGAATTAACAGAGTAAAATATGTATAGATATATATATCATTTATACTAAAGCTGAATTTGTGAGGAAATAACATCGGCAAAGAAAAAATAGACGATGCAAGAAATGATGTAATAAATGGTAATTCTATTATTTTGTCCATTTTTCTGCCGGCTTTACAGTTATTCTAACTTGAGCTTAATTTGTACTCTTTAAAAATACCGTTTTTGTCAAAATATATATCTAAAGTTGAGTGATCCATAAATGCAGGCCCTGTTATATAATAAATCATATTTTCTTCTTTTGTTTCCGATCGATATAAAGCGTTTATATCTAAAAACTCATAAGATTTAATATTTCTGCTTTCGTCTCTATTGCTTGCCCTAAATATCGTATTTCCGTTCTCTGAATGCGAGTAATATGTTTTGCCTTCCGATATTATTGCATAAGGAGCGCCTAAAAGATTTATTATTTCTTTCATATTTTTATCCGGCATTATATTTTGTACCAAATCTTTTAACATATACTCGCGTTGATTTGTGTCATTGTAATCTGCTTTTTTCCATTTTTCGCTATTAAATTTATTGTAATTTGCTCCCGTGATAAATTCGCTTTCATTATGGAGTACGGAAATAGCAAAGCTTATTAGAAACATTCCCGTTAAAACTGCGGAAATAATTATGCCTGCGACAGATATTTCTCTGATTCCCTTTATAAAAAATGAAATGATCAAAAGAAGAACCGACACGGGAACAAAGCATAAGCAGAAAACAGAATATATAATAAAGTATATTGCTCCGCCGGCAGCTCCTAAATAAATAAAGCATGATAAAACTATAGGCAGAGCAAATATAAACGCAGTGATCGCGGCAATCGTTTTCATTATTTAATGATTTTTTCAAGATGCTTTAAAGCGTAGAGGTAGCCGTCTAGGCCAAAGCCTGCTATTTGGGCTATGCAGACGGCTGCTGTAAAAGAATTGTGTCTGAAATCTTCTCTTGCATATACGTTTGATATGTGTACTTCCACTGCGGGAACGGAAATTGCAGACAGCGCGTCTCTTATGGCTACGGACGTGTGTGTGTAAGCTGCGGGATTTATTATTATTGCGGATATTTTACCGAAAGACTGTTGGATCTTGTCTACGATTTCGCCTTCGTGGTTGGATTGAAAAAATTCTATTTCAATTTTTAATTCTGCAGCAAGCGAAGAAAGCTCTTTTTCTATGTCCGAAAGGGTTATGCTGCCGTACACTCCGGGTTCTCTGATACCGAGCATATTTATATTCGGGCCGTTTATGACAAGTATTTTTTTCATTTGTTTTCCCTTATAAAATCGCCAAGAAATTTTACGGCCTTTTTGTTATCGACAACTATACCGTTTAAAGCTTTTCCCATATCTTTTAGAAGCACGAACCTGATTTTGCCGCCGACGGCTTTTTTGTCTCTTGTCATCAGCGCGGCCAGCTTTTCGGCATTCATTGCGGACAAACTAAAATCAAAGCCCGCTTCTTTTAAAATCGTTTCGGTTTTCAAAAATGTTTCTTTTTTACACAGGTTTAATTTGTATGAAAGAAATGAAGCAAAAAGCATTCCTGCGGCAACAGCTTCTCCGTGCAAAAACTTTTTATATTCTGTATACGTTTCCAGAGCGTGCGCCAAAGTATGCCCGAAATTTAAAATTTCCCTTAATCCTTTTGTTTCTTTTTCGTCTTTTTCCACAACTGCGGCTTTAAAAGCGCAGCTTTTATAAATCATATGATCAAAATCTTTTAAAGATATAAAACCTTTTGAAATCAGATCAAGAAGATAAGCATAAAAATTTTCGTCGAAAGTCAAAGCATACTTGATAATTTCAGCCATACCGTTGCGAATATGCCTTGCGGGAAGAGTCGAAAGATAAGACGCGTTTATCCATACAAGTTTAGGCTGATAAAAAACTCCCGCGATATTTTTACCGCCTGCGGTATTTACGGCAGTTTTGCCGCCTACTGACGAATCGGTCATTGCAAGAAGAGTCGTAGGAACCTGCACAAGCCCGATACCGCGCATATAAGTTGCAGCAAAAAAGCCGGCAACATCGCCGACTACTCCTCCGCCGAGCGCTATTGCGCAGCTTTTCCTGTCAATTCCGCAAGCCAGAGCTTTATCGTAAAGAAAACTTAAAGATTTAAGATTTTTTCCCGTTTCTCCGGCTTTTATAACGGCGCTTTTACAGTCATAACCCGCTTCATTTAATATTTTTTCTAAATTTTTAAGATACAGTTTTGCAACATTTGTGTCCGTAACTATAAAAACTGATTTCGATTTTACATATTGCCGAAAAGAAAGCAAAAAATCTTTTTCATTTGGATCAATTATAATATTGTAAGAATTATCTTTCAGTTTTACTTTTAACTTTTTCATTCCGCCACTCTGAAATTTAGAACTTCTCCTTTAAAACCCGCTCCGTTTAGTTCAGCCGAATAATTTCCCGGAAGCGCGTCGGCGCCCGTACTTTTGCGGCCGTCCCAGTCAACTGCAAGAACTTTGCCTCCCTGAACGTTTGGCTCAAACTCTTTTACGATATTGTCTTTGTTGTCTTTTATTTTTACGGAAACCCTTCCGTTCTCCGGAGAAACTATAATGATCGAAACGCGGCTTTCCGTAATGTTAACGACCGAATTTATGCCGCCGTAAATAAAAGCTTCGGCTTTTTTTATTTTTTTAGGATAAGCATAAATGTCATTTAGCGTGAAATCGTTTTCCGGATATATCTCGACGGTTTTGGGATAAAAATCATAATCTTGCGAATCCGGAACTATTACGCCGTCCGCCCTGTGCGCCAAGCCCGCGATTTTATAAGAGCCTTTTGAATCCGTCATAAAATCGTCGGAAGAATTTCTTTCTTTAAGCGATATTCCTTTAATTCCTTTCGAATCTTTATTCACGATCCGCCCGCTCAAAGTGTGGGTGTTCTCTCGTGCGGCGAAGTTCATATTTGAAGCGGAAGCTTTGATATCTTTTAAAACGTATTTGTCGGGAGTAAAAACGTATCCTTCAAGAAAAGGACGTATTTCTATGCTGTCTCCGGCTTTCACGCTGATAGTATATTCTCCGGAATTGCTTGAAGAAACGTTTTCCGCTTTGCTTCTTATGGATACGTTGCCCAGCGCCTCGCCGTTAAGCGTAACTTTACCGTTTACTTTATAAAATACCCTTGTTGCCCTTTCTTGCGCCGCGGTTTTTGAGCCGCTGATACTTACGCCTGAAGATATCGTGCCGGGTTCGATCTCGATTTCCATATCAGAGTCCATATCTTCAATTATTGCGCTCGGCGTTTCAAACCTGTGCAGTTTGCTCAGTACCGTAAGTTCATATCTTTTGTTAGCCGCCAAACCTTCGAACATAAACTGCCCCTGATCGTCGGTAATAGTCTGGGATTTTGCCGTACCTTCTATGACCACCGTAACTTTTTTTAACGGATTTCCGTCGGCTGTAACTTTTCCTTTTATATACAGCCCGCTTAACGAAGCCTTAAAATGTTCCGTCATTTTACTGCTTGTGAGATTTTTGTATTCTCTTTTCGGCGGGTCGAATTTATATCCGGGGTTTGAAATATCAAGCGTATAATCTTCTCCGAGTTTTAAATCTTTTATTAAAAAATAGCCGTTTGAATCGGATTTATATTCTTTGAGATCGCCGCTTATTTTTATTGATGCGCCGCCAAGAGGTTTACCGTTGAAAGTAACTCTTCCGTTTATCAGCGCAGAAGCGTTAAAGGTTTCGTTTAATATGCTTTTTTTGACGCCAGTATACTCTTTTTGCGACGGGCTAAACATTATGCCCTGAGCCGACAACGAAAGTAAATAATCCCCGTTGTATTTGAGACCTTTTATAAGATAGTGTCCGTTAGCGTCGGTTTTATGTTTTCTTCCGTTAACGTCTACGATAACATCCGCGACCGGCTTATTTCCGGAAAGAACTATGCCGCCCAGAGAAATGTCAGTCGAAAATTCTATATCCGTATCTTTATCCAACACCTCTATGACTATCGGCTCAAACTCGTGGTCGCTGCTTGAAGCGGTCAAATTATAAGGCCCGCCGTAATCCAAATTTGTAATATGAAAATTGCCTTCGTCATCGGTATAATATTTCAGCGCTCTTTTCGATATGCTAACAACAGCGTTTCTTATCGGTTTTCCGCCTATGTTTACGTTCCCTCTTACCGTATACGTTTCTTTGAGCGCGGAAAAATTTTGGCCTACCATACTTTCTTTAATATTAAGAAATTTTCTTGAAGGAGGAGTGAAAGAATATCCTCCGTATGTGGGAGTGATCTCAAAAGAACCGCCTTGCTCAAGCCCTAAAACCATAAAGTTTCCGCCAAAATCCGTAGAAACGATTGTTTTAGTGCTTCCTTTAACTTCAATGCTGACATTTCCAAGTCCCGCGTTGCCGCCCTGTATGTTGACTTTTCCTATAATGGAATAAGACGCCATAAAATTAACGTTTTCCATATTTTTTACCGCAGAAGGAATTTGCGCCATACCGGGATAAAAATTAACTCCGTTTTTTGAAGCGACTATAGTGACCGGAGAACCGTAATCTATCTTTTCGATCTTATATTTGCCGAACTGGTTCGTTGAAGTAACCTGAGAGCCGTTCATATTTATCTGCACGTCCGGCACGCCTTTGCCTTCTGCAAAAGCTTCGCCTTCGATCATTACATAAGGAACAAAATCCTGTACGGCATTTGATTTTAGTTCGTCATATACGACTTTTTGCGGTTCAAAATAAAAATCGGAACTTTCGGCATTAAGAGTATATCTTTTGCCTGCGGGAACCAAAAATTCATATTTTCCTTTTTCATCGGTTTTTACAGAAAATCCGTGCGACATGCTCAGTTCTATATCTTTGAGAGGCCCCGCTATTTTGGATTCGATCTTGCCTTTTACTTTAACCATTTTTTCTTTTTTCGCTGGAGGTTCTTTCTTTTCAGGCTTTTTGTCCGGCTCTTTTTCCTGTGAAGAGTTACGTTTTTTAGCTTCCGCAGCTTGTTCTTTTTTAAGTTTTTCCTGTTCGGCTTTTAACTTCTTTTCTTCTTTTTTATCGACAGCCAAAACAACGGCGGGTTTTTCCCGTTCGGCTTTCAACTTTTTTTCTTCTTTTTTATCGGCAGCCGCAACGACGGAGCGTTCCTCTTTTTGAGAAGTTACTCTTCCTCTTACAGCGCCTCTTTCACGTTTTGCCTTTTCCTCTTTTGCCGAAGTTATATCATCTTCTTTTTCTTTGGCTTTTTTCTTTACATCCGGTTTTTTGTCTTTGGAATTTTCTTTTTCTTTATTTTTATCTTTTTC
>JAISDI010000109.1 GCA_031264895.1 Endomicrobium sp.
GAAATTTCAGCAATGTCGCCTGACGGAAGATGGATAAGGGTTACGGGATCTTTGATTAATGTTACCGATGAATCAAAACAGCAGAAATTTTTTGATGCGTCTCCGGGTTTAAGCGATCTCTATTCCGGAGATAAAAGAAAGGATTTTACGATTTTGAGTTTTAAAGAAGGCATAGCAACTATCGAAGGCTTTTCCGGCGGTAAAGAAATTATTGAATTGAAATAATTCAAATTCATAATTGTTTCACATGAAACACGCCCGTGCGTGCGGGCATATTAAAACGGCAAGTTTTTACAGACGAGTGGTTGCGGGCGGTAAGTTAGAAACCCATATGGCTTTTTAGAAAAATCCATATAATTAAGAGGATATTATGAGCAAGGTAATAGCAATAGCTAATCAAAAAGGCGGGGTAGGGAAAACTACTACGGCAATTAATCTGGGCGCAAGTTTGGCATATCTTGGAGAAGAATGTCTTTTAATAGATATGGATCCGCAGAGCAATACTACAAGCGGGCTTGGAATAAATAAAAATAATCTTGTTAAGAATATTTATAATGTGCTTATAGATGAAATTGCTCTTGAAGACATTTTGCAGGATACTGTTATGGACTGGCTTGATATTGCTCCTGCGACAACAGATTTAAGCGGCGCAGAAGTTGACCTTGTAAACATGCCTGACAGAGAAAAAAAATTAAAAATCGCGCTTGAAAAATTTCAAAAAGTTTATAAATACATAATTATAGATTGTCCGCCTTCTTTGGGATTGCTTACGATCAACGCTTTAGTTGCCGCAGATACCGTAATTATCCCTATGCAGTGTGAATTTTTTGCATTAGAAGGTTTGGGGCAGCTTTCAAAAACAATTTTTGCTTTAATGCAGAACTATAATTTGGATTTAGACGGCGTTTTATTTACGATGTTTGACGCAAGAACAAATCTTTCACAGCAGGTAGTTGAGGAAGTGAGAAAGTTTTTCGGGGAAAAAGTTTATGAAACAAAAATCCCAAGAACTATAAAGCTTGCCGAAGCTCCAAGTTTTGGCAAACCGGTTTTACTTTATGACCCATCAGGAAAAGGAACAATAGCGTATATGGATTTTGCAAAAGAGTTCCTTAAAAGACAAAACAAAAACGGATAATTAGTAATGAGTAATGAGTAATTAGTAATGTAGGAGCGCCTTTGGCGCATAATTAAGAGGTTTGCTTGCGCAAACAAAAATATAGGCAGATATACAAATTTTTATAATTTTTTTGTCTTTGCCGTTAATTACTAATTACTCATTACTAACTACTAATTATTATTGATCGGAGGAAGATATGCATAAAAAAGCTTTAGGCAGGGGATTGGAATCGTTGATTCCGGGTTTGTCGTCAAATAAGGCGGTGGGCGGGGAATCGGTCATAACCATACAATTAAATAAAATCAGGCCGAACAGATACCAGCCGAGAAAAAATTTCAATAAAGAAAAACTGCATGAACTTGCAGAATCAATTAAAACGCATGGGCTTGCACAGCCTATACTTGTAACGCCTTCCATAGCGCCCGGAGAATATGAAATTATTGCAGGGGAAAGACGGTTCAGAGCTTCAAAGCTTGCCGGCCTCAAAGATATTAAAGCGATAGTAAAGTATGGAACTGATGATAAACAAAAGTTCGATTTGGCTTTAATTGAAAATCTGCAAAGAGAAGATTTAGATCCTGTTGAAGAAGCAAAAGCTTTTAAGCGGCTTATTGAAGAGTTCAATCACACGCATGAAGAAATTGCCGCAGTTTTAGGCAAAAACAGGTCGGTGATCACAAATACTTTAAGGCTTTTGAATCTGCCTGAAGACATACAAATATTGATAACCGAAGGAAAACTTTCTGCCGGACACGGCAGAATGCTTGCGGGAATTGAAGATGAAAATCAAATAAGAGAGCTTGTAGAACAAATATTAAACGAAAAACTTTCCGTGCGCGCCGTAGAAAAAATAGCCGCCGAGAAAAAAACCAAACCCGCAAAAGAACCACAAAAGCAGGAGATCGAACTTATAAATTTAAAAGAAGAGATCCAAAGAAAGCTTGGCACAAAAACAAATATAGCCGGTTCAAGCAAAAAAGGAAAAATAGAAATTTTTTATTATTCGCTTGAAGATTTGGAAAGAATCGCAAAAGAACTAAACCTGCAAATTAATTAGTAATGAGTAATTAGTAATTAGTAATGAAGGAGCGCTTTCAGCGCATAATATAAGAGGTTTGCTTTCGCAAACGGTTATTACTAAATCCTCTAAAATGTCCTGACCGTTAGGTCAGGGATGGAGTATCCGCTCAGATACCCCGACTGTAAGGACGGGGAGGCTCATCAAAAACAACTTTGTTGCGTAAGCTGTCCGCAGCCCCTTTGGGCTTGTTTTGACCAAACTAATTAACGGCAAAAGAAAAAATGCAAAATGACCCATCAAAATTTGTACACCCACATATATTTTGTTTGCGTAAGCAAACCTCTTATTATGCGCTGAAAGCGCTCCTAAATTACTAATTACTCATTACTAACTACTAATTATTAATCGTTTTTTATTCTGTTGATAATTATGTGACTATAAAAAACTTTTTTTTAAGAAATTTTAAATATGCGCTGAAAAAATATAAAAATTCATTGAAAAATCAATATATAATTTAAAATTGCATAAATTATGTTAAGTTCAAAAGCTCCAAAAAGAGCCTGTGTATAATTTGTGGATAACAGTTCAAAAAAATTGAGATAATTCACACAAAAATTGTTATATAAATTTCGAACAACTTATATATCCTGCAATGGCATTCATCTATGCAGCACAAAAGACCGGAGTTATACAAAATAATAAATTAGAAAGTCATCAAATTAACAAACTATAGCAAAACAGCGTAACATTGTTTCTTTTCTAAAACTATACCTGACCCACAATAACTTTGTGAATAAACGCAGATATTCCATTAGAACTAATAAAGAATAAAAGATTGAAAACACAATGAGTTATGCGAAATAAAAAAGGGCAAAAAAAGTATAGCGAAGAAAGGTAACAAATAGGTATTTCTAAAATACTGTTCGTCATTCCCAAGCGTCGTAATTGGGAATCCATTTTTACTAAAGAAGTTTTTGTTTTACGACGAAAGTGAATCAAACCACTGACTTTGTATTTAACGTGCCCGATTACGAACTTCGGGCATGACGACAAAGAAAAAAAGTCTATTTTGTCTTTGTCTTTGTTGTTCGCTTTTGTCGTTAGCAGTTGTAGTTGTCGTTAATTCCTTTAAAAAGTGGGAATTAACGACAACTACAGAATTGATTTCTACTTTTGCCGGACAAATTGACTGCTTTTTTTCATGCGTTTGTTGTACAGACATATGAAATAATGGGACAATATTAAGCTGTTTTGCTATAATAAATCAACAAACTAACAAATTAACAAATCAACAAACTAACAACCAAAGAGCTTATAATGTTCGGAACATATATAACGGAAGGCTTAAAAAAAGCCATTGAATTAATTGTTATCAATGAGGACAAAAAAACTTATGAAATGGCAACATAAGCAATAATGGGATATGTAAAGAAAAAAGGTATTAATTTTTGGCAGTAAAATTTCTTATTTTGAAAGACCGGAAGACTTAGAAGAGCAGCTTGAAAGGCTGTCCGATCAAGCAGGAAACAAGAATAAAGAAGTCAAGAAAATAAAAAATTGATTTATCAGAGGGAAAAATGAAAGAATTACCAATAAGCACGCAATCCTTTGAAGTTTTAAGAAACAATAATTTCATATATGCTGATAAAACAAAACATATTTACGACTTGATAAAAAACGGCCGCGTATATTTCCTTTCTCGTCCGCGCAGGTTTGGTAAATCGTTGCTGATAAGCACATTTGAAGAGTTGTTTAAAGGGAATAAAAAATTATTTAAAGGTCTTTATATCTATGACAAATGGAATTGGGAAGAAACAAATCCGATCATTCATTTGGATTTTAGCGAAAAAGAATATGAAGCCGGAAAAGAATTAAAAACGTCGTTGTTAAAATTTGTCCGCGATACTGCAGAAAAAAACGATATATTTCTTCCGGATATAGATAAAGGATTGCTTTCAAGTAATTTTTCGGAACTTATAGAGAAATTGCACAAAAAAACAGGCTCTCCGGTAGTCATATTAGTTGACGAATATGACAAGCCTATTACGGATAATTTGTCAAATAAAGAAGTTCTTGACGCAAATAAAAGAACGCTTCACGATTTCTATCAAGTAATAAAAGCTGCGGATAAACACTTAAATTTTGTTTTTCTAACCGGAGTTTCAAAATTTTCAGGGCTTTCTGTTTTTTCTGCTTTAAACAGTATTAATGATATAACCGTTGATAAAAAATATTCAGCAATTTGCGGTTATACTCAAGAAGAATTGGAATATAATTTTAAAGATCATATATTGGCAGCCGCAAAAGAGTTAAATTTAAGTTATGATGAAATCATATCTATTATAAAGGAGTGGTATAACGGATATTCTTGGGACGGCGCGATAAAGGTTTATAATCCTTTTTCGACTCTTTTATTGTTTGATAAAAAAGAATTTGAGAATTATTGGTTTGAAACGGGGACGCCGACATTTTTGCTGGATTTGATCCGCAAGCATAACAAGCCGCAGGATTTTCTTGAAACGGCTGAGATTTCCAGAAAGTCGTTTGAAAGTTATGATCCCGATGATCTACGGGAACTCCCGTTATTATTTCAAACCGGATATTTGACCGTAAAGAGTAAAAAAGTTTCGCCGGACGGCACGCAGTATACTCTTGGTTTTCCCAATAAAGAAGTAAAAGATTCTTTCTTGCAGAACTTACTTGCGTATTATACGCAATATTCTACAGCCGATTTCACTGAAAAGCGAAAAAAGATAATGAAGCAATTTCAAGGCTGCGACGAGGGGGGATTACAGGATAGTTTAACTGCATTACTTGCGCAAATACCGCATCAAATAAGGCGGGAAGCGTATTATCATACGGTATTTTTAATATGGCTTAAAATGCTTGATTTTGACATACAAGGTGAAATAAGCACAGATAAAGGAAGCATAGACGCCGTTTTAAAGTTGAATGACTTTGTCATAGTGTCTGAAATCAAATTCAGTGAGAATAAATCGCTTGAGACTATGTTAAAAGCGGCGTTCAAACAGATCAAAGATAAAAAATATTACGAAAGCTATTTAGATAAGAAAATAATCTTGCTTGCGATAGCTTTTAACGGTAAAGCCGTAAAATGCAAATTTAAAAAGCCGGATGACAAACTAGCGTAGGAATCATCCTTGTTGTCATGCCCGAAATTTGTAATCGGGCATTTTTACTGAAAGATGTTTTTGTTTTACGACGAAAGTGGATCAACCCACTGCGTATATTGAACATGAAATTTAGAACCTTGCGCATACGGCAAATCCCCCGTCCGGAGACATTGTCTCCGTCCACCCC
>JAISDI010000121.1 GCA_031264895.1 Endomicrobium sp.
CCGAATTTGCTTCAAAAATCTTTTGCGAATGCTTTCAGCGGCAAGGGTTTTTGCTTACTTTTTGACCGACTGCAAAAAGTAAGGCGTGGGGTTCGGGGGGCCGCAAAAGCCCCCGACTAAAGCCGTTCTTAACGGCAGACCCTGAAACAAGTTCAGGGTGACGAGACTAAGTAATGTACACCTACGTGTCGTTATAGTCAGCCGTCCGCAAGGACAGACAAAATTCGTTTAGTCCAATCAGCAAAAAAAATCGGTATATTTATTAAATTGCCGTCGCACTTTAGATTGTTTAAAGAATATCTTATCCTAAATTCCGGAGAATATTCTTTATCGTAAACGGAAAGGCTTTTGGAAGAAACGTTTGCAGCCGATTTAACTTCTATAGGCACAATGTCAATATCGTTTTGTAAAAGAAAATCAATCTCGGCCTTGCCTTGCGAAACCCAGTATCTCGGTTTAACTTCAAACTGTGTAATTAATGATTGTAAAACAAAATTTTCAGCTAACGCCCCTTTAAATTCTACAAATAAATTATTGTCGGCCAAAACTGCCGCTGCGGGTAATTTTGCAAGTTTTCTAAGCAGCCCTATATCCGAAAGATATATTTTAAAAGCCGTCGTATCGTCATAAGCCCTTAAAGGCAAGGCCGGTTTTGACGCCGAAAAAACTCTGTATATAAGTCCGCAATGTTCAAGCCAAAGCAAAGCGTCTTCATATTCCCTTGCTCTTGCTCCGGGTTTTACAAGTTTATAAATAAATTTTTTGTTTTCCTTAGCAAGTTGGGACGGTACGGAATTCCATATAGCGCTAATTCTGGCTATATCGGCTTTTTCTATATGTTTTGCGAAATCCAAAACGTAAGAATTTAAAATTCCCTGCAATCTTTCTTCAACGGCATTTGTCCCAGTATTATCGAGAAGTTCCGAAACGGCTGCCGGCATACCGCCCGATATTTGATATTTTTGATATACATCCTTAAATTTAGCGAAAATTATTTGCGGAATAGTTTCTATGGCTGACAAATTATTTATAAATAAAAAAAGCTCATTTGACTGAGCGGCGAGGAATTCGCTAAATGTAAGAGGGTACAAATTCATAAAATCAACTTTGCCCACGGGAAAAGAATCCCCCTTGGACAGCGAAACGCCAAGCAGCGACCCTGCGCATACAACACAATACTCCGGCGCGTTTTCGGAAAAATATTTTAAGCTGTTTAAAGCTTTATTGCATTCCTGTATTTCGTCAAAGATTATAAGCGTATCGCGCTTGTCTATCGGTACATCGGTATAAAAAGAAAGGCGCTCAATGAGGCGTTTGGGGTCTTTTGTCTGCTCGAATTCATGTTTTAATTCTTCGGTTTCATCAAAATTAAAATAAGCCGTATATTTAAAATTTCTCTTGCCGAAAGTCTGCATAGCCAAAGTTTTACCGGTTTGGCGCGCACCGCTCAATATTAAAGGCTTTCGCTTTTTTGAATTTTTCCATTCAGTAAGTTTTTTTAAAATATCTCTTTCAATAAACATGCTAACGCCCTTTTGTGCCTTTTTTGTGTATTTCATCACATTTCAGGAACGAAATAATGTACGTTCATGATTATATACAAAATTTAAACAGCTTTCAATACGAAAAATTTCAATCTATTATTTTTTCTCTTAGCTTTCTGTGGTATGTTATCGCGAATCTGTGCGCTTCGTCTCTTACGGACTGTAGAAGCCTTAAAGCTGCTGAATGTCTGCTTAGAACCAGCGGTTTGTCTTTGTGCGGCATAAAAATCTCTTCATTCCTTTTTGCAAGCGAAATTAAAGGAAGCTGAAGCTGTAACTCGTCAAGGGCGCTTTTTGCCGCTTCAAGCTGGCCTTTTCCTCCGTCGATTAAAACCAAATCCGGCATTTTTTCATTTCTTCTTATCAAGCCGGAATATCTGCGAAAAACAACTTCTCTCATTGTAGCAAAATCGTCCGCGCCGATTACGGTTTTAACTTTAAATTTTCTGTAATTTTTTTTGTCGGGCAGACCGTTCAAAAATCTTACCATCGAAGAAACCGCATTTGTTCCCTGCATGTTCGAATTGTCAAAACCTTCTATTGCCGCCGGCATACTTTTAAGACCTAAAACCTGTTTTAATTCGTTAATGCTGTCAGACCTTTCAACTGATTTTTCTATGTCTTCTTTTGTAATTTCCGTTATCATAACTCTTTCGCCCATCGATCGCACGGCAAAAAGCCTGTCGCGCACTTCTTTCGCCTGCTCGAAATCCATTGCTGCGCTAAGTTCATACATACGGCTTTCCCATTCGTCTTCAAGTTTTCTAAATTTACCGTTCAGAAACAATTCAACGTCTTTTATAGAATCTTTGTAATGCCGCGAAGAAATTTTGCGCATACACGGCGCCGTACACATTTCCGTATGAAAATACATACAGGATTTGACTTTTTTTTCGTCCGGCAGAGCGTTCTCGGAAAATTCAAGTTTGCACGGACGCATTTTAAAAAGTTTCGACAGCCAGCGGACAAGTTTTTTTATATAAAAAGCCTGCGGGTACGGCCCGAAATATAAAGCTCCGTCTTTAAGTTTTTTTCTGGTTATGATAAGTCTGGGAAAATCCTCATTCGTAAGTTTTATGTACGGATAAGATTTGTCGTCTTTCCACATTGCGTTGAAATAAGGCTGAACTTTATTGATAAGCTGCCTTTCAACTATCAACGCTTCATTTTCCGACGCGCACAAAATATAATCAATTTTGCGCATAGCCGAAATTATCGCCGCTGCTTTTGAATTTATGTCTGCGTGAAAATAAGACGAAATCCTGTCTTTAAGGCTTATGGCCTTGCCGATATAAATGATATTTCCGATCCCGTCGCGCATAATGTACACGCCCGGAAGTTTTGGTATCCGTGATAATTTTTCGTTTTTACTGTTCGTCATAATTTATATCGGCGGTTTTGCCTTTATATATTTTTGATTTATAATCTATCTTATCTCTTTTGATTTTTTTATAGTTCAACTCGTGCTGAAGTTTGCTGAAAAATGTGCCGGAGAAAACTAACAGACAAAAAATTATAACTACCGCTATTGAAATAAAAAGAAATCTAAAAGAAGACAAAGATGGAAAAACTTTTTTTGCCGGATTATTCTTATAAATACTATGAAAATATTTGTTATGCCATTTATCTTCAAATAAAAATTTTCTATATAACATAAATATTTTGACAAAAACCGCTGATAATATTATCAGACCGGTAAATATGAAAGGACGGTTCGCGACAGATTTAAAAAATGTGTCCCCAAAAGCGCCTATTGTATCAATTACCAAATCCGACAAGTACATCGGCTCTACGCCTTTTCCACCTTTGGGTCTGTAATCTTTATCCCACGTTTTGACATTATAATCAATTCTTTCCCTTTCACTCTTTCTATAATTCATTTCGTATGAAAGTTCTTTCCCATAGGTACCAAAAAAAGTAAAAAAACATTCAATCAGCAATACTGCCGCTATAACAAAAAAATATACCGCAGAAACTCTTTTTACGGCAGACTGTGCGTATATGTATATCACATACGAAAGTATAACTAATAATATTATAATGGCTGCAAATATTAAAGGATGCGCAAATATTGTCGACAAAAGCGCGTTACACGCTGCGCCGAAAGTGTCGAAAAACATATCAAGCCAGTACATTATCTTGGGCGGGTACTGACCCATAAAAGGGCCAATGCGGCCAACGAGAGGGGGCGCTGGAGCACAATACGCCCATTCAACAGAAATAAACATAAAAAAATAAATTAAAAATATTAATTTTGAAAAAAATCGCATATAAAGATTTTCCTCACAGTTTTATGTAATTGAACATGAATTGCATAGTATTTGCGCGCTAGAGCAACAACAAATCCCCCGTCCGCAAAATCGCGGCCACCCCCTTTAAAAAGTGGGAATTACGGCGAACGGCAAAAAGGCAAAATGATTCCCCCGTATAAAAAGAAGGATTGTGCGCTCACATATCGCGCCCGCCGCAAGACACGCGCTTCTTATTCGGTGCGCTGAGGCAGGCTGCTCAGGAATTACAGCATTCAACAACCTTCGGTAATGACAAAGGAATAGAATCATTTTTGTCGTCAATTCCCGAGCGTCGTTATCGGGAATCCACGTTAAATATTCTAGTGGGGTGACGACGAATCTTTTGATTTTAACTTTTCTAGGGTTTTTAGAGAGACTTTTTTATGATTATATACAAAATTCAAACGGCTTTCAATATAATTTAAATAGGAAATTATATAAATCCGTCTAGCATTAATTGGGAAGTTTTTCTTAGTATCCAGCCGTTTTTTCCCGAACGGTATGCTATATCTTCCAAAACGTTTAAAATCGTTTGTTTTTCCGGAGTGGTTCCGTTTTTTAACAAGGGCATAATATGTAATATTATTTCATTAAAATCCGCCGCTTTTTTCTGCCTTTCCATTCTTCTAAGATAACTCATAAGATAATATTTTATTCTCAGCTTGACGTCTATATGCGCCGTAAACTTTTTGTTCTCTTTTATACTATAAATCTCCGTTTCTTTGTCATAATCAAAATTTTCAATCAGCAGCGGCGTAAGGTCGGTATACTCTTTTTTTAGTAAATCTAAAAAGCCAAGTTCCAATCCTTTTATTATCAATTCGTCGTTTATCTGCTCTAAAGTCGCTCCGTTATTTTTTGCAATAATCCCCTCTATTGTCTGCATTACCACATCTGTTATTTTCATTCCTAAATTCGCTTTCATTATCGATTTTGGTTTTCTAACTTTCCTGAAATTTATTATTAACTGCCCAGATAAAACCGTAAATGGATTTTGTCTTTTTTTAAAACTTGTTTGTCCGTTTTTTTGCGATACCGCTCCCGCATATTCAAAACCGCAGTCTTCCGCTGAATCTATAATCAAATGCCAAAACTCAGGGTCTTTATGCGCAAAAACAAAAGAAAGCCAGCGGTCGTATTTTAACACACGATACATTTCTTTTATGCTTTTTGCTATTAATTCATTGTAATTATCTTTTGTTTTATGATGCTCGCCGCCTTCTATGGCTTCAAGTTCATAATCTTCTTCGCTTACTTTTAAATCAAGCCAAGCATTCCACATTACAGATAAATCAAGATATGGTATTTTTTTGCCGTATGGCGGATCCGTATAAATATAGTCTACGGTTTCAGTTTTTATAAAAGATAAATCCGTAGCCGTGCCTTTGACTATTTGAATGTTTTTAATTGTTTTTTCATTAATGAAATATTCTATTTCTTTTTTGGCTTCTAATATGCGTTTATAGCGAAGTTCAAAATATTTGATTATATTAAGATTTGAAGGTTGAGGAGCGTTTCTATATCGAAAAAATCTAAAAACAGATTCTCCGCCGCCAAACTCCCCACCAACAGAATACCAAGTTTTATTCGCTCTGCCTATAATACCAGAAAACATTAACAGCAAAGAAATTTTTATATTTTCATTTTTTTGTCTTAGAATTATTGATTTTAACAGCGCAAGTTTTGCCGTCTGCTCATCGTTAAATAGCTTATCTACTGTATCAACGTCCGAACCTTTTGGAAGAGTGAGTTTTTTAGGCAAAGGATATTTCTTTAATGCTTTTTGTATTTCTTCTTTTGTCTTTGGTTCTTTCTTCGAATATTCTTGTTTTACTTCTTCAAAGGCTTTTGCAAGTTCAGATTGCTTTACCGGAACAATTAAAGAATTGACCAGAAATACGGCCATCGGGTTTAAATCTATATTTATAGCTTTTCGGTCGTTCATCAATGCTTCAATCGCAGTAACTCCCGAACCGCCGAATGAATCTAAAACTAAATCACCTTTTTGCGTGAAATTTTTAATATATTCTGCCACTACATTCCAAGTTTGTCGCGTAAAATATCCGTGAACGCCACAATGTCTTTTTGCCGCTCTTTTTTTTACTCCAATCTCCTCCAGTAAAGGTCTGTTTAAATAATCAAATTTTGTTTCATATTTTGCCGGCGGCTCATAAACAAAACCCTTACCGCTGTGAAAACTATCAGGCGAAATGTAATATTTCAACTTATCCCAATTGTCATTTATATCGTCTGTAGAAAAAAATAAAATGGGTTTATCAGATGCGGAAGTTTTAAAAAGCGAAAATTCTTTGCCATTACATAAAGCAAAATATGAGCTTCTTATTTCAGGGTGCGCCGCATAACTGTAGACTTGATTGATATTGTCGCCGCTTATAATATTTTCTTTCGGAGCTTTTGCATCCAAAACGCAGGCATATTTGCCGTCAAGTTCTAATAAATAATCAGGTATTAAAATTATTTCTTTTTTTTGACTTCCGAGTTTAAACTTAAAACTTTTACTTCGGACAATGTTTTCTTGTGTATAACCCAAATTTTTAAGTAAAGGCGAGATTATCTCTTCCCTAACGCTGTCTTCTTTAAAATCAGAATTTTTGAAAATTTTTTTGAAATCTAATTTGTTGAATTCCGGAACTATAAAAAGCGGCTTTGACATTTGCCCCTCCGTTTTTAATTGGAAGCGCAAATAAAAAGGCGGCGGGTTATTAGAGTCTGGCTAGAGTCTCAAATAATCGCCGCCTTGCGCCCTTTCGGGCGCAAAAAGCAAACGATTATTTTGGACTAGCCAGAATTTAATAAAGATTTCTCTTTATAAATACTGCGCGGCCATTATCCGCGCTTCCAAAATAATCAATATTAAGTTTTTAATAAGCCCTTTGGCTTAGGTATACAACAAACGCTCCTAAAATTTAGATTTTATTACTCATTAACAGTTGTCTTTTCGCCGTTCCATTCAAAAATTATTGAATATTTGCCTTTTATCCACGGCATATTTCCCAGCATTACCGTAAATTGTTGTTCGGCAAATTTTCTGGCCTGTACGTATAGGCCTCTGTTTTGTCTTGCTTTAAGTTCCATTGCGCTTTTATTTGCCAGTTGTATTGCATTTGCGTCTTTTAGCGTGTATCTGTTAAACAGGCTTGACCTTTCGTCGTATAAGCTGAAAGTTTCTGGATAAATTTCATGCGAGAGTATCGTTATTCTGGGCATATACATAATTATATTGTCATAAGTGATTTCTATTTTTATATTTTCACAGTTGAAGCCCATTTTTATTGCGCCGTCTATAGTGTATATCGCTTTCTTCTCGGTTAAAGGGATGTCTACGCTAAAAAGTTTTGCGGCTTCGGAGTGCGTGATAACGGAAGTATAATGATAAACAAGGCTTGTGTATTCTGCGGCGGGCAGAATTTCTTTTACGGTTGCTTTTATGTCGGTTTTTGATTCTTTTTCTATGGCTTTTCCGCCGGCAAACTTGCTGCCTATAAAAATACCCGCGCCAAGCGTCAAAATCAAAACAAAAAGAACTACTGAATATTTTAGGTACATTTTTATGTCTCCTTCGAAGTTTTTCTCTTAAAAATATGTAAAACAACGTCAAGTTCTTCAGATTTTAAAATTTTAGAAACTATGAAAAAAGCCGCTATGCCCGCCAAAATTGCCGTCGGAACGGATATGAATACTATATCTGAAATTTTACACGCATACCATGCCGCAAAGCCTACTGCGCACGCCGACGCAAGAGATTTTACTGCCGAAAACAGAATTTTTTTAAGGCCGAGTTTTCCTATCCGCTTTCTTAGATAAAGTATAAGCAAAAACATATTAAAATACGAGGCTAAAGCCGTTGAAAGAGCAAGCCCTCCCACTCCCATCGGATACATTAACAGCACGCATAAAACGACATGGAGCGTCATAGACCACACGGCTGTTTTTACCGGAGTTTTTGTGTCCTGAAAAGCATAAAAAGCATTTGCGAAAATTTTTGCCATAGCGTATGCCGGAAGCCCCAGCGAATAATAAAACAGAGCGCTGTTTGTCATTAAAGACGCAAGAGAATCGAATTTTCCCCTTTCAAATAAAAGCCGCACTATCGGCAAGCCGATAACCATAAGCCCAGCCGCTGCCGGAAGCAAAATAAATACGGTTGAACGCACCGAATAATTTAATGAATTTTTTAATGTAGTCATATCTTTCTGAGCGTACGCTTTTGACATTGCCGGAAGAGATACGCTTGCAAAAGCAAGCCCGAAAATTGCAAGAGGCATCTGCATAACTCTGTTTGAATAGTACAATGCCGTTATCGAACCGCTTGCAAGAAACGACGCGCATATAGTGTCCACAAAACTGTTTATCTGGTCGACTGAAAGACCTATAAGAGAAGGTATCATAAGAAAAGCTATCTTTTTTATGCCGGGGTGTTTGAGGTCAAAATTAAATTTTAAATGCCAGCCAAGACTTTTAAGATTGGGGTACTGTATCAAAAAATGGAACAGTCCGCCGGCGATAACGCTTATTGCCAAACCTTTTATCTGATTTCCGGAACTTAGCAAAGGCGCTAAAGCAAGCATATAACCGATTTCAGAAACGCTCAAGGCTGAAGGAGCAAGAGCCGGCAAAAAGAAAGAATACAGCGTATTTAAAATAGCAAGAAGAAAAGCGGCCAAACATATAAACAAAACAAAAGGAAACATCAGCCTTGTAAGCTCTATAGTAAGCTGCATTTTTTCAGGGTCGCCGGTAAATCCCCATGCGATAATTTTTACAAGAAGAGGCGCAAAAAACATGCCCATAACCGACACGACAAGCAAAACCAAAACCAGCGCCGTAAAAACCGCATTTAAAAATTTCTGCGTCTCGCTTTTTTCTTTTGTATGAAGGTATTGGCTGAAAACCGGAATAAACGCCGCCGAAAACGAGCCTTCGCCTAAAAGCCTTCTAAAAAGATTAGGTATGCGGAAAGCCGCGTAAAAAGCGTCGGCAAATATGCCCGCGCCGAATAAATTGGCGACAAGCATATCTCTGATATAGCCCAATATGCGCGAAAGCGCAGTGCCGAAAGCCGTTTTCCCTGCATTACCGGCAAGCTGTTTGTATTCTTTTTCCATGTTTAACCTTTAAAAACCTTTTATAAATTCCGTATCCGGCTGGCGTCTGAACCATGTATTTTGTCTTTTTGCATAATGCCTTGTATCTCTTGAAAATTTTTCAAGCGCTTCGTTTTTTGAAATTTCACCGTCCAAATACCGCACAATATGCCTATAGCCTATTGCGCTCAAAGCCGGACAATTTTTTTCAAACCCCATCTGCAAAACCTTTTGTGTTTCTTCTATCATTCCTTTTAAAAACATATTTTCACAGCGTTTATTTATTCTTTCGTATAAAATTTTATTTTCTACCGATATGCAGTAATGTTTAAAATCGTATCTCGGGCTGGTAGGTTTAAAGTGTTCGGACATGGTTTTTCCGGACAAAATATTTACTTCAAGCGCTCTTAAAAGTCTTTGCGGGTTTTTTTCATTTTTTTGAGCGGATTGCGGATCGAGCTTTAAAAGCGCGTCATATTGTTCTTGGGCAGTTTTCAATTTTAATTCTTTTCTCAAATTTTCATCGGCGGCGGGCATTTCGTTAAGCCCGTAGAGTAAAGCCTTTATATAAAAGCCCGTGCCGCCCGCAACTATCGGAGTTTTTCCTTTTTTAGCAATTTTTTCAATTGCAGCGTCGGCATCTCTTACAAACTCCGCCGCGCTGTAAGTTTCGGACGGTTCAATCAAATCCGTAATATGCTGAACAATTCCTGAAATTTCCCTTAGTCCGTTTTCTAAAAGAACTCCTTCTTTATTAGCTCCAACGTCAAGATATTTGTAAACCTGCCTTGAATCGCAGGAAACAATCTCGCCATTTTCCTTTTTGCACATATCAACGGCTGCGCTTGTTTTCCCGCTTGCCGTTGCCCCTGATATAACTATTATTTTTTTCATTGGCGTAATTGAAGACATTTAAAAAAAATCCATGATATCTTTTTGTTTTCAGCTGTAAATTGCCCGTTGGGTTTATTTAAAAGCTATAAAGATAACGGCTACGACGACCACCCCGTCAGATACTGCGTATCTGCCACCCCTCCGTAGAGGGGATTGTTCTAAAATTGGATATATTAAAATATCCTGTTCAGATTTCCTAGTAAATCTCTGTTTATAAATAAATCCATTGTTATTTGTATCATCTCTATACTCTTGCTGTAACCTTTCG
>JAISDI010000123.1 GCA_031264895.1 Endomicrobium sp.
TGCCGCGAGTTCCGAATTTGCTTCAAAAATCTTTCGCGAATGCTTTCAGCGGCAAGGGTTTTTGCTTACTTTTTGACCGACTGCAAAAAGTAAGTCGTGGGGTTCAGGGGTACCGAAAAGACCCCTGACTAAAGCCGTTGCCGTTCTAACGGCAGACCCTGAAACGAGTTCAGGGTGAGACAAGAGGCCAACGGCAACAAAGACTACCCCGTCCTGCTGCGCAGTCCACCCCTTCACAGAAGGGGATTTTACGACCCTCGGCCTTTTTCTAGTTTGCCGCCTGCTAAGGCTGCGTTAGCGTCTTATTCGAAAATTATTTGATAGTCTTCGCGGTCTATGTCGGCGTTTGGTTTAATTTCAAAGTCGAGTTTGAAAAGTTCTTTCAGTCTTGGTTTGCGTTCTTTAAAATATTCTACTACGTCGGGATTTAGTTTTATTTTAATTTTGCCGTGGTGCATATTTACTTTCATCTGTTCTATGTCGTCGCAGACATTTATAAAAATAGACTCTTTTGAAAGAACAAGCCCAAGCCCGCGGCATGTTGGACACGTGTCTCCCAGAAGCGAAAAAAGCGACTCTCTTTTGCGTTCTCTTGTCATTTCAATAAGGCCAAGCCTTGTTATAGGCCATATCTTTATTTTTGCTTTATCGCCTTTGGCCGCGGCGCGCAGCGCGTCAAGCACTTTTTGCCTGTTTGCGGCTTTTCTCATATCTATAAAATCTATGACTATGATCCCGCCGATATTTCTAAGCCTGAGCTGTCTTGCAATTTCGTCGGCAGCTTCAATGTTTGTCAAAGCCGCCGTATCTTCTTGAGAAGATTTTGACGTAAATTTTCCGCTGTTAACGTCTATCGCGCAAAGAGATTCCGCTTCCTGTATTATAAGATAACCGCCGGATTTAAGCCTTGCCTTGTTCGAGCGGAGCAATCTTATTTCTTCTTCAATTCCGTAAGCTTTAAAAATCGACTGTCTGCCGTCGTAAAGAACTATTCTGTCAGACAATTCAGGCGAAATTACTTTAACAAACTCCGTAACGTCTTTAAGCTCTTTGGGTGAATCTATATGCATCAAAATTACGTCTTCCGTAAAATAGTCCCTCACCGTTTGAAACACAATACCCAAATCTTTGTGTATCAAGCTCATAGGTTTTGCGTCTTCAAACCTATGAACTATCGAAGCCCACAAACGAGTAAGATATTTTATCTCTCTGTTTATTTCTTCTTCCGTAGCGTCTTCGGCTTCAGTGCGCACTATAATTCCGCCGGGAATGTTTACTTTTAAATCTGCCGTTATTCTTTTAAGCCTGTCATATTCTTTTTTATCTTCGATATTTTTCGATATGCCGATATTGTTGCTAAACGGCATATAAACCAAAAGTCTGCCGGGCAGGGATATGTCCATGGTCACTTTCGGGCCTTTTGTGCTGATGGGTTCTTTGTAAACCTGAACCATTATATCTTGTCCGGGTTTTATCATATGCCCTATTTTTTTTTCATTTTTTTGGGCGACGATATCGTCTATTCCCAAATAGGCGCTTTTGCCGAAACCCATATCTACAAACGCAGAATTTAATGCCGGCACCAAATTTTGCACTTTGCCTTTGTATATATTGTTGAGAATCTTTTCGGACTCGCGCCTTTCTATGAACAAGTCAAAAAGTCTTCCGTCTTCCAACACCGCCACTTTTGTTTCTTCAAGAGTTCTGTTTACGACTATTTCTTTTTTCACTGTAGTTCCTACTTTTTCATTTGTTTATTTATTGCTTCCATAACGTTTTTGGCAGTTTCTTCATAAATTGAATTTTCACGTGAAGGATCCGCATTTTTTGAAACGAACTTATTATCGATAAACTCAATTGCGCCGAAAGAAAGAGTATTGCTTAAAAACCCGTTGACTTTTGAATCGATAGGATAATCCGTAACAAAAAGCCGCGCATTCTTGCTTTTGCATAGTTTATCTATTTTTTTTATGTCGCTTATTATCCATTCGCGCACCATATTCTCTTTTATATAATTGTCCGCAGTATTGATCGCGGTTATAGAATTGATTTCAGGTATGCGTTCCCCCAGATAACTTTTCATCACTCTCGAAAAATAAAGAACTTCCGCTATAATTTTTCCGTCGTAAGACATGTACATTACCGATAAACCTTTATAGCACTGGTTTGTTTTGTCAAAAGGACTTAGCAAGATCCCGTCTTCAAACATTTTTAAAGCTTCATTTATTCTCAAATTTCCGGAATCCATAAGATAGAGCGAACCGAGCGCATAATAAAGAGCCGGATCCAAAAATTTAGTTCTCAGCATCTCTTTAAGAATGGTTTCGGCTTCATTGTATCTTTTTGAGTTAATAAATTCCCAAGCAAGCTTATATCTTGCATTAAAAGAATCTCCCGAAACCATATTGGGGACGCTGTCTTCCGAGAGAACCAAAAAAGAAGGTATTATTTTAGGAGAATACCCCTCTATTTTCTTGGGAGAATGACCTGTAATAGAACGATAAGCCATAGAAAAAGTGTAATAAAGAGAAGCTTTATCCGAATGAACGGCGGGAGAGCCGTACATGCTTGCTACGCCGGTGTTTAGTTTTTTTACGGCGTCAATATCGCTTCCGTCTATAAAAGCCGATTGGGGAACATATTTTTCTTCTGAAGCAAGATAATCGGTAAAGCCGCCGGGATTATAATAATTCGCTTCGCCCGCAGTAATTATTATAAATTTTTCATTATTATCAGGCTTGGAAAGAAGATCGTTTATAAGCTGCAAACATTGAGTCGTATTCATGTCAAAAAACGAATAATTATAAACCGAAAACTTATTGGCGCCGTATTCCTTATCTAACAGCATTTGCAGCGTATTTGAATATATCTGGCTTCCTTTATTTCCTAAAATGATCGAGTCGCCTATACAAAAAATATCCGTTTTTTTCTGTTTCGGCGCGCCGTAAGCAATGCAAAAAAGGACATTGACAAGCACACAAGAAAGTATAACTTTGAAAGCGCTACGGCTCATAAATCTCCCCGTTGGATAGCTCTACATACAATTTAGTTTTTTCAGTATTGTATATTCTGGCATAATTTTCTTTATTTTCCAATAGTTTCCCTAAGATCATTTCGGGTTTTACCGTTTTTCCGCTTCCGAAACGCAGCTGCATTACCAATTCTTCCCCGTTTACATTAAGTTTTCTTATAAGAGGCTTTGCTTCTATTTCCGTAGTTTTCCCCTTTTTAGTCTTTTCAACGATTATTGAATCTCTGTTCATGAAAGCGTCTGTTTCTTCAGACGAAATTCCGGCATTTTTAATTGAAAACTCGGCGACATTTGCCAAAATATCTATTGACGGAAACGTCAGCGGAACCCTTTTTGCATCTAAAATTCCAAAACCTTTTGGAAGATTGGCGGCAAACTTATTGATAACTTCCTGCCTGTCTGTTTTTTCCGTAAAATAGAGTTCCATATACTCGCACAAACTTTCATGCCCTACCGAAAGCGGCGGCCCGTAAGAAGATTTTACCTGCGGGCTAAAACCCGCCGTATAAGCTACCGGCAGCCCTGAACGCCTTGCGGCTCTCCTGAAAACTTCTATTTGTTCAAGATGAGAAATATATTTTGCAGTCCCTTTTTTTGAGAAACGCAGCCGCATACGCATGACCGGAGGCAAAACGGAATTTTTCGGTTCTTCATAATTTTCGGGCAGAAGACACTGCGATTTATCAAATTTATATCCAGAAACGTCGGAGGTTTCGTTTATTCCTTTTATATAGTCTTCATATAAATTTTGTTTTGTTACGCCGAAAAATAAATGATCCCACGGGAAAACTTCGTTTTTATCTCTTTCTCTGTACACATAAAAATCGATATTCAACCCGCTTTCCGAGAGAGCTTCGTCCCAAATATCGCTGCCGAACTTGTCTGCCCATTGGTCAAACCGAGCGCCTTTGCGCCAAGCTTTATATATCGCCTGCGAAACGCGTCTGTCGCCCTTTGCTATAAAAGCTTCCAGCACGCTTGCTCTGTGATTATGCGCTTTTACTTTTGCCGGCAGAAGCTTATTCAAATAATCTATTTTTTCTTTTATTTTTTCCGAAGAAACCATAGGATGCCACTGAAAAGCCGTCTGAGCTTTCGGCACAAAAGGAGAAACTGTAATATTGAAATCGAGACCTCTGGCTTCTTTTTTGACCAAACGAACCAAAGCGTTTATACCGGCTAGATCTTCGTCGGTTTCGGTAGGAAGTCCTATCATAAAATAAAGTTTTATGACTTTCCAGCCCATAGCGTTTGCCGAAAGAAGAGTTTCGACGATCTGTTTTTCAGGCAGATATTTTCCGATAACATTTCTTAACCTGTCCGAACCGGCCTCCGGAGCAAAAGTCAAAGTAGGCCTTTTGCTGCGGTTGATATACTGAGCTACTTTCAACGAATGCTCGTTACAGCGCAAAGAAGGAAGCGATATGCTTAAATTTGAACCGCCGTACAAACTGTTTGTTTGCGTAAGAAGTTTGTCAAGCTGTCTGTAATCGCTGCACGAAAGAGATGAAAAAGCCACTTCCTCATAACCTGTTGCGCAAAGCCCGTCTTTGACCAACTCTAAAAGTTTTTCAAGCGGACGCTGGCGCCACGGTCTGTAATATTTTGAAGCCTGACAAAAACGGCACTGTCCGGGACAGCCGCGCGCAACTTCTATATTTAACCTGTTATGCACCGTTTCGACAAAAGGCACTATTTTCTTTTTCGGAAAATATGCGTCTTCAAGTTTTAAAATGCTTTTATTTACCACTGACTTTATATCTTCGCTTACCGGAGAGACTGATTTTACAGTCATATCTTCATTGTACTCTACTTTATAAAGCGAAGGAACGTACACGCCTTCTATTACGGAAAGTTTTTTCAGCCTTTCATATCTGGGCAATTCCGACGTATTTTTCCATGATTTGATAATTTCGGGTATTACCGGCTCGCCGTCGCCTATGGCAAAAGCGTCAAAAAAATCCGCAAAAGGTTCGGGGTTAGTTAAAGCGGGACCTCCGCCCAATATTAAAGGTTCGTCATCTTTTCTGTCTTTAGAAAAAATCGATATACCTGCCAAATCGAGCATATTGATAATATTTGCGGCCACAAGTTCACATTGAATCGTAAAACCTACAATGTCAAAACTTTTTAAGCTGCTTTGCGACTCCAAAGAAAAAAGCGCGAAATTTTTTTCGCGCAGAATTTGTTCTAAATCAGTATCAGGAGCAAAACATCTTTCGCAGCGCGCAAGCTTTTTTTCATTAATCAAATGATAAAGGATTTCAATTCCGAGATTAGAAGCCCCGACTTCGTAAATATCAGGAAAACACAAACAAACCGAAAAATCCGCCGACATATCCGCTTCGTGAGAGTTCAGCTCTCCGTTAATATATCTTGCAGGCTTTTGCACAAGCGCCAGCATTTCGTCAATTTTGGTATTTCTCATTATAATATTTCTCTAAGCCTTAGCAGGGCCTTTGCAGGCGGCGTTTTAGAACGGCAACAACGACAACGACTACTCCGACCGCTTCGTCATTCTTGAGGATACCCCGTTCGGTTTGGTAGAAACCCCGTCAGAGCCTTTGGCTTTGCTACCCTGACAGTCAATGGCTGTCACAGAATGGGAATACGACAACGGCAAAATGGATTCCCGATAAAAACCTTCGGGAATGACAAAGGAATAAAATCATTTTTGTCGTCATTCCCGAGCGTCGTAATCGGGAATCCATGTTAAATACAAAATCAGTGGGTTGATCCATATAAATATGTACAATAGATTGATCACAGCACAAACTGAAACAACGACTAAATCATTATAACTTACCGCTAGAAAAGGCTAATTTGCCGTACGCAAGTACCGCAAGTACCTACTTTACGGATACGGGCACTACCAATCCCGCCTCGGCGGGCCTGCCGTAAACGGAAGAATTCATTTTATTTTCATTGTATACGCCGTTAAGCCATTTCTCTCCTTCTTCTTTTGACAAAAACTCAACGACTCCTTTTGTGTTTTCCGCAAGTCTCACTTTATGATCTAAAAAGTTCCGTATTCTTTTTGGCGTCCACTGAACCATCCACGTTTCCGCTATGTTTTCCAAAGACGCGCAGCTGCCCAAAGAGTCTTCAATTGCTTGAACGTCCGTCGCCGTAAATTTTTCCGCCATTATTGCGCCGTACTCTTTTGCATTTGACTTGGAAGCGCCGTTTTGATTTAAGAAATTGACCATAACATCGTTTTCCGCCGCATAATCAAGCGGAGTATAACCGGTTTTTTTCTCCTGCGCGTTTACGGCGGCTCCGTTATTGATCAAATATTTTGCAATGTCTATATTTCCTTTCATCACGGAAGTCATCAAAGGAGTTTTGCCGTTTCTTCCGCTTTTATTTACGTCAGCGCCGCTTTTGACCAAAAACTTGACCATAT
>JAISDI010000263.1 GCA_031264895.1 Endomicrobium sp.
TAATCGTCGGCAGGAACATAAACCGCCTGAACCGAAGTAACAGAACCATTACTTGTCGAAGCTATTCTTTCCTGTAAATCGCCCATATCCTGCGCTAAGTTCGGCTGGTATCCCACTGCGGAAGGCATTCTTCCCAGCAATGCCGAAACTTCGCTGCCGGCCTGCGCAAATCTGAAAATATTATCAATAAAGAGAAGAACGTCTTCTCCTTTTTCATCTCTGAAATATTCCGACATCGTAAGAGCCGTCAGAGCGACTCTCATTCTGTTTCCGGGCGGCTCGTTCATCTGCCCGAAAACTAAAACGGTTTTATCCATAACTTTGGATTCAACCATTTCCATCCATAGATCTGTACCTTCTCTTGTTCTTTCGCCAACGCCCGCAAATACGGAATGCCCTTTGTGCACCGTGGCGATATTTCTTATAAGTTCTTTAACGATAACGGTTTTTCCTACTCCCGCCCCGCCGAAAATTCCTATCTTGCCGCCTTTCGTAAACGGAGAAATCAAATCTATGACTTTTATTCCGGTTTCAAGCATTTCAGGGGTTGTTTTTTGGTCTATAAAAGCTGGAGCTTTTCTGTGGATAGGATATTTTTCCACTGAATCGTCTATTTCTCCGAGCGCGTCTATTGGCCGGCCTAAAACGTTAAAAATTCTGCCTAAAGTTTTTTCTCCTACGGGAACGCTTATCGGCGCAAAAGTTCTTAAGGCCTTCATTCCTCTTTTCATGCCGTCGGTAGATCCCATGGCTATAGTTCTTACTTCAGAATTGTCCATTTCAAACATAGTCTCCAAAACCAAAGTACTACCGTCGGGCATTTCCAAAGTTAACGCTTCGAAAATTTCCGGCACGCCGTCTTTGAATTTAAAATCGACTACCGCGCCCTGAACTCTGATTACGGTTCCTTGCGCATTTTCTTTTTCATTATTGTTCATTTTATGTTCCCTGTTGTCCGTTTGCAAGATCTAAAATTTCATTTGTGATTTTTTCCTGCCTGGACTTGTTATATATATTGGTTAACGACGCCGCTATTTCGTTTGCGTTTTCTTTAGCATTTTTCATCGCCGTCATTCTTGCAGCCTGCTCGGAAGCATACGCATTGACGATCGCGCTGTAAAATTCAACTTCAAAATAATAAGGAATCAAATCATTCAATACCTGCGCGGCATTCGGCTCAAAAATATAATCGATCCCCGTGTCGACAAAATTTTTGTCAGGCTTGACCGGAAGTATTTCTTCGCATACGGGTTCCTGCACAAGCATGTTTTTAAACCGCGTATAAATCACGCTTACCGTGCCGACCTCTCCGGAAAGATAAAATTTTTCAGCCATATTTATCATGGGATATATGTTTGAATAGTCTGGGAAAGAAGTTCCCATATTAAAAGAGGCCAGCGTATTAAAATTATATTTTACGACATTGGTTACCGCTTTTTTGCCTATGGCCACTATATAATCTTCTTTCGACGCATAAGAAGCCAGCTTTTTAAACAAATTTACCACCAGCCCCCCTGCCAATCCTTTATCCGGGGAAATAACGTAAATAAGTTTTTTCTGTTCGGCTCTTTCTTTTGCAAGAAGTTCTATGCTCTCGTGCAAATCTTTATCGGTAAGAACTTTCTGAACCATGTACATTATTTTTTTAGCGTATGGATTATGTTTTTCAACGGCTGTCTGGGCTTTGCGTATTTTTGACGCGGCTATCATTTCCATAGCCTTCGTGATCTGCGCTATGCTTTGAGAGGTTTTTATTCTTTTTTTAAGCTGTTGTAAATTCTGTGCCATAATTATTTTTCTTTTTAAATTCTTCTATATTATTTTTTAATTCTTCTTTAAGCGCATCTTCAAGTTTTGCGCCGGTTAAAAGTTTTTTGACGGCTTCGGGGCAGTTTTTCTTTATATATTGCGTCGCGGCGTCTTCGACTTCTCTTATCTTGTCTATGTCAATATCGTCAAACAAACCCGAAGTTACGGCAAATATGGAAAGAATTTCCGATATTTCGTCGTATGGCCTGTACTGCGGCTGTTTTAAAATTTCGGTTATTCTTTTACCTCTTTCAAGTCTTTTTAAAGTATCTTCGTCTAAATCGCTTCCGAACTGCGTAAAAGACTGCAATTCCCTAAACTGCGAAAGTTCAAGCCTTACAGGCCCCGCAAGCTGTTTCATTGATTTTGTCTGTGCGGCTCCTCCGACGCGCGAAACCGACAATCCCACGTTAATTGCAGGACGTATTCCCGCGTTGAACAAATCAGCTTCAAGATATATCTGTCCGTCGGTAATAGAAATTACGTTTGTAGGGATATATGCCGACATATCGTTTCCCTGCGTTTCAATTATGGGAAGAGCCGTAAGCGTTCCGCCGCCTCTTGCGTCGGACATTCTTGAAGCTCTTTCCAGAAGTCTCGAATGAAGATAAAAAATATCGCCAGGATATGCTTCACGGCCGGCAGGCCTTTTTATCAATAATGAAATCTGTCTGTACGCCCATGCGTGTTTTGTCAAATCGTCGTAAACGACCAAAACGTCCTCGCCTTTATCCATAAAATATTCGCCTATAGCGCAGGCTGCAAGAGGAGCTATGTACTGCATCGAAGCGGGATCAGAAGCGCTTGCGGCCACGACAATACTGTAATCCATGGCGCCTTCTTCTTTTAATCTGGCGGTTATTGCGGCAAGGTTTGATTTTTTTTGCCCGATAGAGCAGTATATACATATAACTCTTTTTAAACCCATATCGAGTTTTTTCTGGTTTATGATCGCGTCAACGGCAATGGCCGTTTTTCCGGTTCCTCTGTCGCCGATGATAAGCTCTCTTTGGCCTCTTCCTATTGGCGTCATCGAATCGATAGCTTTAACGCCGGTTTTTAAAGGTCTGTCTACTGAAGCTCTCTCGATAATGCCGGGAGCTATTTTTTCTATCGGGTATTTGACGGGATTATCGTGTTTTAGCTCTATACCGTCTATCGGCTGTCCTACCGCATTGACGACCCTGCCGATAAGTTTATCCGAAACGTTAAGGCTTAAAATATTGCCCATAGCTTTAACTTTCATTCCGCGCACAATTCGTCCGGAATTCGTTAGCATAACTATGGAAACGTAATCTTCGTCGATATTTAAAACGAATCCCAGAGAACCGTCTTCAAACGAAACTTCTTCGTAATATCCGACGTTCGAAAGGCCGGACGCTTTGACGATTTCATCGCCTATGGTTTCAACTATGCCGAAATTGACAAGCTCAGGATTGACATCGGCGTAATACAGCTGT
>JAISDI010000267.1 GCA_031264895.1 Endomicrobium sp.
TTGATCCACTTTCGTCGTAAAACAAAAACTTCTTTAGTAAAAATGGATGCCCGATTAAGAACTTCGGGCATGACGAACAGTATTTTAGAAAAACCTATTTGTTACCTTTCATTCCTATGCTTTTTTGACCTTTTTTATTTTGCATAATTCATTGTGTTTTCAATCTTTTATTCTTCATTATTTCTAATGGATTCCATTAGAAAATTTTAGCTCTAATGAAATATCTGGGATAAAAGGTCGAAGTAGGTTTTATACACAAAATAAAAAGCCCGCTTGAACGGAAAGCGGGCTTTGGATTTGCATTTTTTTGTTTTTATGCGGCGGAAAGCATGTCTGATATGGGGGTCGTATTATGAATGGACTCTTCGATGGATCGTTGAATTGCCGAAGAGGCGCCGTAAGGACGCAGGATATAGTTATTTGTAAATGACAAATTGCCGAAAGTCGTTGAAAGGATCCCAAAAAATTCATTTTCGATCTGTTCATTAGACCTCGTTGCGGCGCCGTCGTGCGCGACCAGCACTCCCTCCATTGCGCGCTTTTGATCATCGGTGAGACTTGCGTCAAAATCCGTTATGGAAGAAGGAACTCTCATCAATATTTTTCTTCTTGAATTTACCGGAAGTATTTTCTTTTCAAAAAGATTGCCTTTCCGTTTGGATTCGTTTATAAAGGTCGCAGTTGCGGCATATAGTATTCTGTTTTTCAAATCGTCATTAAAATCAATACCTTCTTTTTTTATGATTTTTTTGGCTTCAAGGCCGACGTATACGCCTATATAATTAGCGAATTGTTTATTCCTTCTTACTTTTCTATGCATGAAAGAAACCGGAATTTCCAAATATTTTCCGTCTACCAAAGCAATTTGCATATTATAGCCTTTATACAGACGTCTTTCGGATTCTGCCAATTCGTCTTCCGGCATGCCATCTCTAAAGATATTCGATTCTTTCAGTTCGATCCCTACAATATTTATTTTGTGGTTTGTCAGAGAATTGGTATTGCTATGCTGTATACCTTTGTCGTTGCCTATTACGTTTACGACAAGAGTATTATTTTTATCCCATACGTCTCTTATTTTATAGAGTTCGCTTCTGATAAAATCAAAAAGATTGGATATTATATTTTCATAAAAATCGGATATGTAACTTATCGTCTCGGCCAAAGGTTTTGATATGTCGTACAAAACGCTTCTCAAAAGCTGGTCTTTGGAAACTACCGTACTTGCCACAACTATGGCGTCCTCGCTGCCGGACTCAAAGCTGTTGGAAATAACTCCGATGCTGCCTTTCAAAATAAGAATTACTCCTTTACCATAAGGTCCCTCATATCTTTTTGAAAATCTGTCATCTATGCTCAATACTACTATTGAATCCTTTTTCCCCGCAAATTCTACAGGGTGAATACCGACGCTTTTAGACTTGTTTACAGGGTTATGCCCTACTATAAGCCTCATAACACCATGTCCCATTCTTGCAAGTATTTTTCCGAAACCTATAGATTGGTGTCTTTTTCTTATGTCGGTCGGCTTTATTTCGGTGGTTAGATCCGCATACCATGAATTCACTATAACAAGCGCTTCTATTATTTCGCTGGGATCACCTTTTTCAAAATCAAATTTTCTTATATCGCTGACAATTTCGTCAAGACCTTTAAATAGAGATTTTTTATAATAATGTTTTCCCTTATAATAAAAACCTTTTATTCTTTTGCCGTTTTCATCATATTTTTCTATCTTGCCTTTATCTACTTTTCCTATGGCAACATCGCCGTCTAAATCAACGGGAAGAAAGGAATGCATCATATAAGTTCCGTATTCATCGCGCCTGTATAAAAAGAAATTATTTTTAAAAAATTTCCCTATTGCCGCTATCCTGCTGTCTTTCAGATACGTTGCACCGGTGAGTTTCAATCTCTTCAAACTATCTTCCTGAGAGTCAGTAAGAATGTCGGCCGGCCCGATATGATTGTCAGTTCTAAATTCTGCTTCGATTTCTTCATTTCTCTGAGCTATTAACCCGTCGCTTCCGCCGCCCCACGAACTGTGAAAACTCCAGTCCATTGCCCACCATTCCACGCTTTCGTAATTTCTGTACATCATCGCGTCTATAACGCGCCACATCCAGTTGTTCTTTGCGACCTCGCTTTTCATCTTTTCTTTCTGTGTTTCGATAATTTCGGAGATCAGTTTGTCCATAGCGTCAAAAGCTTCTTTTTCTATGTCAGTTTTTGCATAATTCTTCTCCCGCAGATCTTTAAGTTCTTGCTGTTTGTCAACCCACCAATTGATCGACATTTTGTCTACCGCTCTAAGACCGGTACTGACCATTACTCCTACATTGTGTCCGAGCAATAATCCCCACCATTTTCTCAAATTATCATTATTTTTAAATATGCTGCCTTCTTCGGGCTTATTAAGAACGTCTTTTCCGTCCTCATCCAAAGTGTATCCATACGTCTTTTCAAAAAGGGCGCACATTTCTTTATACTTTGCGTTCCAGATTTTTTTCTGGTTTGTTTGCGCATGAATCATATATTCGTTAAGCTTTTCAGCCCATACAAAACGGTCTGTCGCATGATTTCTCGGCAGATAAGTTCCTATGCCGGAATTTTTTGCTTTTTGATCTGCTTCTATCTTTTTCTTCAGAAACTCTTTCACGGTCGTAACTTTCCCGTTTTCGTCTTCATAACCGTCCGTATAATTTGAATCTATTCCTTGATAATTTTCGTAATAAGGCAAATGGATTCCCGCAATATTCATAAATGACCATAAATCGTGATTGCCAATAACATATCTAAGTTTTCCCGCTTTAGCTATATTGGCCATTAAGTCCAGAGTTTTCAGCTGTCCGTCGCCCCTGTCGACCGAATCTCCCCCCACATAGACGGCATTAACGTCATTATCTTCGCTTTTTAAAACTGCCGCTATCTGTTCGGCTTTTTTTCCATAGACGTCATTGACGTCTTCAGTATCTGCTTTTTTAGGTAATACAAATTTATCACTTTTCAAAACGTATGTTAAAAGATCGACAAGTCTTTCGTATCCTCCGTGAACGTCGCTCATATATATGTTTTTCGGATAACTCGTATTTTTTGAGCCGAAAAAACCTTTTAGTATCTGCCAAAGTAAAAATATCTTATTTTTAAAAGTGAAGTGAGAAACTATATCATCTATTTCTACGTCAATGTTCTGCGGCGAAGCGTTCGGAGTTAAATCGTCCATGACACCGTGTACGACGCGGATCATTTCATTGAAGTCATATTTGCCGTTATGTACGCTTTCAATATCCTTTTCTTTAGAATTAAAATAATCGATAAGCTGCTGTTTGCTTTGATTCGATACTATTATGGCTTTAGCGCCTTCGGTTATATACAAATAAGATCTTCTTCTATAATAACCTTGCAATATCAAATTGTTTACGGTATCTCCGTCAAGATAATTGTTTTCTTTTAATAATCTGACTCTTTGTTTTATCGTTAAATTTTTATTATAAAAATCGCTTGTCGCGTTAAATATCCTGTCAAGCTCCAAAACGCCGCTTAATGCGTCCGCGTCGTGAAGCAAGCACGCAAAATAATTGGAATGCTCAGGCCTTAATTTCGAAGCATCTTCGATCTCTTTATGTCCTTCGCATATTTTTGCGATCTCGGCAATGTCCGTATCGCTTAAATCTTTATCGCCGTAAGTATTAAGCATCTTCTCTGCCATTATCGCGGAATTATGTTCATGATTACTGCCCGAAATTATCGTAGATATGTCATGAAACATAGCGCCGTAAACCATAAATTTTATATTTTTATTATTTTCACCGGATAAATCGTTTAATCTGTCCTTATCTTTTGCCAATATGTCCAGCATATAAGA
>JAISDI010000273.1 GCA_031264895.1 Endomicrobium sp.
AATCAAAGACAGGCTTAAAGATAATATCCGTCCGAGTATTTTGGGACTTTTTGACGTTTATACAAAAGATATGCACGGTAAAACAGTCGTAGTTGTAAATATTGCAAGCGGTTCTGAAGTTCCTTATTACATAAAACAAAAGGGGCGTTCAGAATCCGGCTGTTTTATCCGTATAGGTTCAGCTGTGCAGCCGATGTCAGAAAAAATGATTGAAGGTTTAATGGAAAGACGTCATCCAATATCTTTAAGGAATATGCCGTCGAGTGTTCACGATTTAAAGTTTGCGCAGCTTAAAATATATTATGCCGAAAAGGGTAAAGAACTTAACGAACATTTTGCAGCAAATTTGAAATTCAGAACACCGGACGGCAAATACAATCAAATAGCTTATATCTTTGCCGATGAAAACAGGTTTTCTATCAGGTTTGCTTTATGGTTAGGGAAAGATAGAACTTCAAAAACTTTCAAAAAAGAAGAATACGGCGACAGGTGTTTGCTTACCGCGCTAAGCAGGATTCAGGATAGAATGGATGTTGCCAATCAAACTCAGTCAAAAAAGCAGGGATTTAAACCGCGTTTAGACAAGAAATATGTAGATAAAGAGGCGCTTCGCGAGGCGGTAATAAACGCTTTTGTTCATAATGATTATTCACGAGACGATACTCCTATTTTTGAAGTTTTTAAAGACAGGTTTGAAATAACGACTTACGGCAATCCTTTAGAGTATATGACAGAAGAAGCATTTTTCACAGGATGTTCAACGCCGCGCAATCCGGAAATTATGCGTGTATTTCAAGATTTGGAGCTGGTAGAACATTTAGGTACGGGAATTCCTTATATCGTGGGTTTATATGGACGCGAAGCATTCCAAATCAGTAAAGTTGGAGTTCGGCTAACATTAAAGTTTGATAAAAGCATAGAAGAAGAGGCAGAAAGGGAAGCTACCCAGAAAACTACCATGAAAACTACCATGAAAACTACTATGAAAATTCTTGAGGCAATAGCGCAAAATCCAAAAATATCCGCTTCCGAATTGGCCACTGCATTAGGTTTGACTGTTGACGGTATAAATTGGAATTTGAAAAAACTAAAAGAACAAAACAAAATCCGCCGTGTCGGAGCAGATAGAGGCGGACATTGGAAAGTTATTTAAAAATAAAATTTGATTGATGTGACAGATGAACATTATCAGTTTGCTGGATAACAAATCAATTAAACTTGCCAAAAAAAGATAAAAAATATCCGAAACTATACGAAAGAAATCAATTACAATCAAAGAAATTCAAAAAATCAAGGATATACTTGACGATAAGAAAATGGTGTTAGTTTTTGACGCAATGGAAGAAGTTTTCTCTAAAAACCCTGAAATATCGAATAAGGATTGGCTGAAATTTACCCAAGAATTTATTACATCGAAATCAAATAACATAAAAAGAGAGGCTTCTTTATATCAAGAAGTCTTTGATTTTATGTTCTAAACTATATGAAAAGGCTTCTTTTTTTTATCAATAAATTATATAATCAATCTTTAAAAAAATATAGGTATTTTAGGGGAAAATAAATGTTAAAGAGTATTTTAGGCGCAATTTTTGGTTCTCAAAACGAAAGGGACATTAAGGCTATAATGCCTATAGTCGCAAAGATCAATGAATTGGAACCTTCGATTCAAAAACTTTCCGACGATGAGCTGAAGGCTAAGACCGTCGAGTTCAGAGAGAGGCTCGGAAAGGGCGAAACTCTTGACGATATTCTTCCGGAGGCTTTTGCCTGCGTGAGAGAAGCTTCGATCAGAACCATAGGACTTAGGCATTTTGACGTTCAGCTCGTAGGCGGATATATTTTGCATAAAGGTAAAATTGCGGAAATGCGCACGGGAGAAGGTAAAACTTTGGTCGCCACGCTTGCTTCTTATCTTAATGCGCTGCCTGAGAAGGGCGTGCATATTGTTACCGTAAACGATTATCTTGCAAAAAGAGATAAGGAGTGGATGGGCGCCATTCACGAAAAGCTCGGGCTTACCGTCGGAAACGTTTCGCACGATATTTCCAATGAAGAAAGAATGGCGGCTTATAAATGCGATATAACTTACGTTACAAATAACGAACTCGGTTTTGATTACCTGAGAGACAATATGGTTATTTCTAAAGAAGAAAGGGTTCTAAGACCTCTTAATTACGCGATTATCGACGAAGTGGATTCGATTCTTATAGACGAAGCGAGAACTCCTTTGATCATCTCTGGGGCTGGCGACGAGGCAACGGATAAGTATTACGTTTGTAACAGGATAGTTCCTCTTTTAAAAGGCAGAAAAATTACCGAAGCCGAAGAAATAAAAGCGAAATATGACGGCGTTGATTTGTCCGTCGGGTACGATTATTTGGTCGACGAAAAAAATCATACCGTAGTTATGACAGAACAGGGAATACAAAAAGCAGAGAAAGTTTTGGGAATTAAAAATATTTATGACGATTTGCAGTCCGAATGGGTGCATCATTTAACGCAGGCCGTGAAAGCGCATAATTTGTTTCACAGAGACGTCGAGTATGTGGTAAAAGACGGCGAAGTCATAATCGTGGACGAATTTACGGGAAGGCTTATGCCGGGAAGAAGATGGTCAGACGGTTTGCATCAGGCTGTCGAAGCAAAAGAAAATTTAAATATAGCCAAAGAAAACCAAACTCTTGCAACTATAACTTTTCAGAATTTTTTCAGAATGTACAATAAAATCGCCGGCATGACCGGCACGGCTTCTACGGAATCTGCGGAGTTTTGGGAAATTTATAAGCTAGGCGTCGTGGAAGTTCCGACAAATAATCCGATGGTAAGAAAAGATTTTCCGGACGTAATATACAGAACCGAGCAGGAAAAAGACGAAGCTATTGTAAATGAAGTCGAACAATGTTGGAGAAAAGGCCAGCCGGTTTTGGTCGGAACAAGGTCAATAGAAAAATCCGAAAAGATAGCTTCGATGTTAAGAAAAAAAGGAATTCCGCATCAGGTTTTAAACGCGAAATATCATGAGCTTGAAGCTCAGATCATCGCTCAGGCCGGAGCAAAAAGCGCGGTGACGATAGCTACAAATATGGCAGGAAGAGGAACGGACATAGTTCTCGGAGCCGGCGATTCGGTTCAGAACGAAGAGGTAAAAACTGCCGGCGGGCTGCACATAATAGGTACGGAAAGACACGAATCGCGAAGAATCGACAATCAGCTAAGAGGACGTTCCGGAAGGCAGGGCGATCCGGGTTCTTCGAGATTTTTTCTGTCTATGGAAGACGAACTCATGAGGCTTTTCGGTTCGGACAGAATGTCTTATATGATGGATAAGCTTGGTCTTAAAAGAGGCGAAGATATTCAGCATCCGTGGATATCTAAAGCTGTGGAAGGCGCGCAGAGAAAAGTTGAAGGCATGAACTTTGACATAAGAAAACAGCTTATAGATTTTGATAATGTCATGAATAAGCAGAGAGAAGCAGTCTATAGGCTTAGAAACGAAATTCTTGAAGGCGGCGACGTAACCGATACGATCAAAGATATGATAAACGAATCCGTAGACGAAAAAGTTCAGCTTTGGGCGTCGGCAAAATATGCGGAAGAGTGGGACTGGATAAGCATTGAAGCGTGGCTTTTGAGAACGTTTGGAATAAAATATAAACTTGAAAACGAAGACATTATGAATTACGCTACGGCGGACGGTTTGAAAGAAGATATTTATGGAAAAGTCATGGAAGCTTATGAAAAAAGAAAAGAGCAGCTTACTGCCGAACTTTTATCATATATTCAAAGAATGGTACTGCTGCAAATGATAGATTCTTCGTGGAAAGATCATTTATACGAACTAGATCAGGTGAGAAGGGGAATAGGTTTCAGAGCGTACGCGCAGAAAGATCCTAAAATAGAATATCAGAGAGAATCTTTCGCTTTGTTTGAGTCGATGATGAAAAGAATCAGGGAAAATACCGTCGAATATATATTTAAAGTTCAAGTAAATATTCAGCCGAGACAGCCGCAGGACGCCGCTTTAAAACAGCAGAACCAGCAAAATAAAATCAATCCTAATTTTGGCGCGGCAGACAAACAAAATAAAAAAATTAAAGCGGGTGATATAAGTAAAATAGGAAGAAACGATCCCTGCCCTTGCGGCAGCGGTAAGAAATATAAAAAATGCTGCGGAGCAAACCTGTAGTTTTGCGGCATGACATACTAGGTTTGTCCGATGATGAAATTAAAAAAAGAGAAATTTTACATATTGTGTTGCATATTAACAGGTTTATCGGCGGCTTTTGCTTTTCCGAAGATAAACCTTGTTTTTTTGATGTGGTTTGCTTTCATTCCGCTTATTCACGTAGTTTATAAATCCTCAACGCTGCTTTCATTCATTTATGCTTTTTTTGCGGGTTTTGTTTTTAACGCGCAGGCAGATTTCTGGCTTATAGATACCGTTGATCTTTTTGCAGACGATTATGTCGTTGCGGTAATTTTTTATACCATGTTCTGTTCATATTTTGCTTTGTACTGGGCTTTATGGGGAGCCGTGTCTTCGGCTTTAAAAAAATATTGTTCAAAGACTTGGCTGTTTGTAGTTTTGTCAGCATGTCTGTGGATTGTTATCGAATATATACGAACTTACATATTGGGAGAATGGCCATGGCTGATCGTGGGATACAGCCAATATTTATTCGTTTATCTGATACAAATCGCAGAGTTTACCGGCATTTACGGAATTTCTTTTTTGATAATGCTCATAAACGGTTTATTATATTTCGCAATTGCAGACAAAAAAAAATCTTATGCAATTGCCGCTTTGGTTCTTTTGTCGGCGGTCACTGCTTTCGGGGTTTCCAGATATTATTCATTTCAGAATTTCGGCGATAAAAAAGAATATACGGCTGCCGTCGTGCAGTCTAATATCGAACAATATAAGAAGCTTGACAATTCGCATAAAGCCGAAACGGCTGCGGTACTTGAGTCGTTTGCGTCCGAATTATCCGAAATCGGAGCGGATATTAACGTATGGTCTGAAAGCGAAATAATAAATTTTATTCCCGCGGATATCGAGTCTTATGTTTTTGCCGATAGAATCGCAAAAACTGCCGGCGCTTTTAACATATTGGGCGCCCCGTATCTTGACGGCAACGGAAGATTGTTTAACGCGATATTTCATTTTGACGGCAACGGCGGCTATGTCGCGATGCATACCAAAAATCATCTTGTGCCTTTCGGTGAATATCTGCCTGTGCCAAAATGGCTTGCCAAATTTTTGGAAGTGACGGATAAAGACGACGATTTACTTGAAGGCAATGATACGAATATTTTTACTTCCGGAGAACTTGTGGCAGCTCCCCTGATTTGTTCGGAAAATTTCTTTCCGGATATTGTCAGGCGTTTTGTTTTATCCGGAGCTAAAGTTTTAACGAATCATACGAATGACGCATGGTTTTTAGATTCGTCGGCTCCGTATAAACATTTTGCCGCCAATATTTTTCGCGCCGTCGAAAGCCGTAAAGCCGTAATAGTCGCGGCAAACACCGGCGTTTCGGCAATAATAGACGCTTCCGGCAAAATAGCCGTTTCCACGCGCGTTTATGAACGCACGCTGATAACGGGAACTTTTCGGCAAAACGATTACAAAACGTTTTATATACTTTACGGAGACGTTTTCATGAAGATATGTATTATTTTTATCGTCGTTTTTGCGGCGGTTATTTTTTATAAAAGGTACAAAGCCAAAAATGGCGCTAAAACAAATTTATAAATATATATTATTGAGCATACTTACGGGCATTGCGCTTGCTGCGTCTTTTCCGAAAATGGATCTGTTTTTTCTTGCTTGGATAGCGCTTGTTCCGCTTATGCGCGCTTTGATGCGCTCTTCGGTAAAAACTTCTCTTTTATTGGGATTCATATCGGGATTTGTTTTTAATGCCGTCGGGCTTTACTGGCTTATCCCTATGCTTCATTTTAATACGGGTTCTTATGTTCAGGCGTTTGCAGCTGCCTGCGCGCTTTGGACGTATTTGGGATTATATTGGGCAGGGTGGAGTTTTTTCGTCAATATTTCGAGAAAATATTTTGCTTCTCCGTGGATCATATCCGTTTTTGCGGCTTGCGTTTGGGTATTGCTGGAATATATGCGCACATATTTTCTGACGGGTTTTCCGTGGATGCTCATAGGATATTCCCAGTACGGATTTACAGAGATAATACAGATTGCGGAGTTTAGCGCGGTTTACGGAGTTTCTTTTTTGTTGGTAATATGCAATATGCTTTTTTACTTTTGGATCGCAAATAATAAAGGAAACAAATATTTGTTTGCGGCGCTTGTCATTTTTATTGTGTTTTCTGTTTTCGGCGCGTACAGGCTGGACAAATTTAAATTTTTCGGAGACGAAGCTTTTACGGCAGTCATAGTACAGCCTAATGTTGACCAATATAAAAAATGGGATCAAGCTTATAAAGACGATATTTTGTTCGATTTGGAAAAATATGCTTTTGAAGCGTCAGAAATTAAACCGGATTTGATAGTATGGCCTGAAACCGCCCTGCCGGACTTTTTGCCATGGGATAAACAGACTTATAAAACGGCAAAAAGAATAACGCAGACAGCCGGCGGATTTAGCATTATGGGAGCGCCTTACGGCGACGGTACGGGCAGATATTTCAACGCGGTATTTTCTTTCGGTTCCGACGGAAAAGGATATACGTCGATCCATAGGAAAAATCATCTTGTTCCATTTGGTGAATACGTTCCTTTTCAGGATTTGCTGAGCAAATTTTTCGGAGTGTTAAACAGTTTGGGTAATTTTGTAAAAGGCGATGATGTGAGAATTTTTACGGACAATAAGATTTTTGCGGGATCCACTCTCTGTTCGGAAAATTTCTTTCCGGATATTGCCAGAAGGTTCTGTCTTAACGGCGCAAAAGTTTTGACAAACCATACAAATGACGCATGGTTTTTTGACACGGCTGCCCCTAACCAGCATTTTATGATGAACGTTTTCCGCGCCGTCGAAAACAGAAAAGCCGCGCTTGTTTGCGCAAATTCCGGCATTTCCGGAATAATCGAAGCGTCGGGAAGGATTATAAACTCGACGAAAGTTATGCAAAAAGATATTATAAGCGGAGAGTTTCTACAAAATGATTATGTGTCTTTTTACACCGCGCACGGCGACGTATTCGTAAAATTGTGCGCGTTAATATTGGTTTTTTTATTTATAACGATTTTAATAATATAAGATACCCATAAGGAGTTTGAAATGATTGAACGGCAGAAAGAAAGAATAGACGGTTTAAGGGGGTCTCTTTGATATTGACGTAAAATTGGAAAAAATCAAAGAGATTGAGCTTGAAATTGCAAACCCTGATTTTTGGAGCGATCAAAACAAAGCAAAAAAAACAATGTCCAAACTAGATTCGCTAAAAAATATATGTATGCTTTGGCGCGATATGGATGGTCAGATAAGAGATTTGATCGAGTTAGAAGAGCTTGCAAAAAGCGAAAATGACGAAGCTCTTTTAAAAGAAGTTGAAAACGGAAGCGCAAAACTTGAAAAAGTTTTATCGGCATTTGAGACAAAAACAAAACTGGGCGGCGAGCGCGACAGAAACAACGCCATCATGGCAATACATTCGGGAGCTGGAGGAACGGAATCCTGCGACTGGGCGCAAATGCTTGTGAGAATGTACTCCAGATGGGCGGAAGACAAAGGTTTTGAAATTGAAGTAGTCGACAGCCTTGACGGCGACGAGGCCGGCATAAAAAGCATTACAATGATAATAAAAGGCGAATATTCCTACGGATTTCTTCAATCCGAAATAGGAGTCCACAGGCTTGTGAGAATTTCGCCTTTTGACTCGAATAAAAGAAGGCATACGTCTTTTGCTTCCGTTGACGTTATTCCAGAAGTTGACGACGAAATAGATATAACGATTGAAGACAAAGACATAAGAATAGACACTTACAGAGCATCCGGAGCAGGCGGACAGCATATAAATAAAACAGATTCAGCCGTGAGAATTACGCATTTGGCTACGGGAATAATAGTGCAGTCGCAAAATGACCGTTCGCAGATAAAAAACCGCGCCACAGCCATGAAACTTTTAAAAGCAAGACTGTATGAACTTGAACGCGAAAAGCAAAGGGCTTCCTATGAAAAACATTACAGCGAAAAAGGCGCTATAGAATGGGGCAGCCAGATACGTTCATACGTTTTCATGCCGTATCAGCTTGTTAAAGATACCCGCACCGGATATGAAACTTCTCAGGTAGCGGCCGTAATGGACGGCGATATTGACGGTTTTATAAGCTCTTATCTCAGTTGGAAGCTTGAAAAGAAAAAAAAGTAATTGCGCTATAGCTCTATTTTGCCAATTTGACAAGATTTTTTTTATTTTATACCATCATTATCAATAAAATAACAGATTTTAAACCATCCAGCCTATTCACAAATAAATTACTCAGGAGGATCACCATCATGGCAGTAAAAGTTGCAATTAACGGTTTTGGAAGAATTGGAAGATTGGCGTTTAGACAAATGTTCGGCGCAGAAGGGTATGAAGTCGTAGCTATAAACGATTTGACAAGCCCTAAAATGTTGGCTCATTTGTTGAAATACGATTCGGCTCAGGGCAGGTATGCTCTTGCCGACAAAGTAAAATCTACGGACAGCTCCATTATTGTCGACGGAAAGGAAATAACTATTTACGCCGAAAAAGACGCAAAAGCTCTTCCTTGGGGAAAGCTTGGCGTTGACGTAGTTCTCGAATGCACGGGGTTTTATGCTTCAAAAGCAAAATCGCAGGCTCATATTGACGCAGGCGCAAAAAAAGTTGTCATTTCCGCTCCGGCAGGCGATGACCTTCCTACAGTAGTATTCAATGTTAACCATAAGATTTTAACGGCGAAAGACAATATAGTCTCAGCCGCTTCATGCACGACAAACTGTCTTGCCCCGATGGCAAAAGCTCTCAACGATTATGCAGCCGTTCAGAGCGGTATCATGATTACGGTTCACGCCTATACCGGCGACCAGATGACCCTTGACGGCCCACACCCGAAAGGCGATTTGAGAAGAGCAAGAGCAGCGGCGGAAAATATAGTTCCCAATTCTACCGGAGCCGCAAAAGCAATCGGCTTGGTTATTCCGGAACTTAACAAAAAGCTTATCGGTTCGGCGCAGAGAGTGCCCGTAAAAACCGGTTCCAGCACTATTTTGATAGCGGTAGTAAAAGGTAAAGACATAACAAAAGATTCAATAAATGCAGTAATGAAAAAAGCTTCCGACGAGTCTTTCGGATATACGGAAGACGAATTGGTATCTTCAGACGTAGTCGGAATAACTTACGGCTCATTGTTTGACGCTACGCAGACTTCGGTAATTAAAGTTGACGATGATACGTATGAGGTTCAGGTTGTTTCATGGTATGACAATGAAAACAGCTATACAAGCCAGATGGTCAGAACAATTAAATATTTTGCGGAAGTTAAATAATTAAAATGTTATCTGAAAAAACATTGTTTTAATTTAATCGGGTTCGGCCTTTAATCTCGGCTGAACCCGATTTTTTTTAAATTCATAATAAAAAGAAGGGTAATCATGAAAAAAACGCTTAAAGACATTGACGTAAAAGGCAAAAAGGTTTTAGTAAGAGTAGATTATAACGTACCGCTTGACGCCGGTCAAAATATTACCAATGACAAAAGAATAGCCGCGACGCTTCCGACGATACAATATCTTCTGGAACAAAATGCCGCTATAATTCTCATGGCGCATTTGGGCAGACCTAAAGGAAAAGCCGTTGCTGAAATGAGTTTAAAACCGGTTGCTCCTCGTTTAAGCGAACTGCTCGGAAAATCCGTCAAATTCGTCTCCGGAGACTGCATAAGCGAAGAATCCAAAAAAGCCGCCGCGGATTTAAAGCCCGGCGAAATTCTTTTACTTGAAAATCTCAGATTTCATTGCGAAGAAGAAGGCAAAAATGCCGCCGGCGAAAAAGATAAATCCGCTATGGACGCTTTTGCAAAAGAGCTTGCTTCTATGGGCGAAGTTTTTGTGCAGGACGCTTTTGGAACCGTGCACAGAGCGCATGCTTCTACTGCCGGAGTTGTAAAATATTTGAAAGATGCCGCCGCAGGTTTTTTGGTTGAAAAAGAATTGAAATTTTTGGGCGAGGCTCTTGATAAACCGGTAAGGCCGTTTCTTGCCATTTTGGGAGGAGCAAAAGTTTCCGATAAAATAAGCGTTATAGAAAATCTTTTAAATAAAGTAAACGCGATAATTATCGGCGGAGCTATGGCATATACTTTCCTAAAATCGCAGGGAGTAAGCACGGGCGTTTCTCTGGTTGAAGACGATAAACTAGATTTGGCGGCGGAGCTTCTCAAGAAAGCTAAAGAGAAAAAAATAGAATTTTTGCTGCCTGTAGACCACATTGTTACAAATAAAATCGATTTCGCAAATAAAGCCGTCCCTTCGGACGCCATAGTAAATATTACTGCCGACGAGGCGATTGAAGAAGGTTTTATGGGCGTTGACGTCGGCCCCAAGTCGATCGAAAAGTTTGCCGAAGCTGTAAAATCGGCAAAAACTATAGTATGGAACGGGCCTTTGGGAGTGTTTGAAATAGACAAATTTTCAAAAGGAACCGTAGAAATTGCCAAACTCGTCGCTGAAGCCACCGAAGAAGGCGCTACGTCGGTTGTCGGCGGCGGAGATTCCGTATCGGCGGTAAAGAAAGCCGGAGTAGATAAAAAGATTTCCCATATTTCAACGGGCGGAGGAGCTTCATTGGAATTTTTGGAAGGAAAAGAACTTCCCGGAATTGCCGCTCTTCCCGAAAAAGAATAATCGCTTATTTCGGAGATGTATCGTTTTACCGACGGTGCATCTCCGAAAAATACATAACATAATATTTAGTCTTTGTCGTGCTAAAATCTCGTCTGCAAGGACTATTTGACAAATAACGGAGTTTTGTTGTATAATCACCAAATCATGAATATAATATATCACGCATTACAATTTGTACATTATTCAGTTTGCGCAGGTTTAATACTTGTCGTTCTTTTGCAGGCCGGAAAGAGCGGCGGTATGGCGGGTATCTTCGGCGGCGGCGGTTCTGATCAGATTTTTAACGCTCCTTCCGGAATGGCGTTTATAAAAAAGCTGACGGTAGCGATGGCATGTATTTTTATGTTTACCTCTTTGACTCTGACAAAAGTTTCTACAAACATGAGCATGATGTCGGTAGTAAACCAGCTTTCTAACATACCTGTTGCGGCTCCGCAGGATCCTGTCCAATAAACAAAATTCACGCTGGGGTGGCGGAATTGGCATACGCGCACGTTTGAGGGGCGTGTCCTTAACCGGATGCGGGTTCAAATCCCGCCCTCAGCATTAAATAAAAATAATCTATTTGCGGGTGTAGTTCAGTGGTAGAACGTCTCGTTGCCAACGAGAAGGTCGTGGGTTCAAGTCCCATCGCCCGCTTGTAAAGACTGGAATGAACCTCGACGATAAGGGAAAAATAAATGCTTTTATCGTCGGGGTTTTTTGTTTGGCGGGGTTATCTGTTGTTATCTTGTTTTATCTAATTTGTTCATTGGCTGCTTACAAATTGCTTACAAGGAAGTGGGCGGTTTTTTTATGTTGATTTTTATATAATCAACTACACCGAAATGTTCGTGTGGTTTGAAATCCGTGTATACTTCTTCTGTGATTCTTGTGTTTGAATGGCCTAAGCTTTTACTTGCTATTGTTAGGCTTCCGCCGCCGTCTTTTATTCTTGTTGCGTAGGTGTGGCGGCCTGAATGGAATGAATATTCTTTTGGTTTGAAGCCTAGTCTTTTAAATAGTTTTCTTGTGTAGGAGCTTAATCCCTCTGTTGATAGCATTTCCCCGCTTTGTGTTGTAAGGAAATAGTCCGATTTTTTAGTTTGGGTTTCCCATATCTTGCGTAGGTGCGCTCTCCAAAATGGGTGTATCGGGACGTCTCTTCCGGATTTTTCGGTTTTTAAGAATTTGTTTAGCTGCTTTTTGTCTCTTATCTTTATATAGTCTATTTCTATTTCCGGATGCTCTTCTTTCCATACGAAATCTTTACAATTCAGCGGCGCGGCTTCTCCTGAGCGCAGGCCGTGCCAAATTGCTAGGATGTGCGCTTCTCTTTGCGGGTATTGTGTGTTGTCCATTATCAATTGAATTTGTGTGTCCGTATACGGCTTTTTTTCTTGGCTGTCGGTTTCCGGGTATGTATCCACCAAATCGTAATAATTTTGCGCTAAATAGCGGTTTTTGTAGCCCCAACGCGCCATGTTTTTTAACATGCCTACTTCCCGGTTTATGCTGCTTTTTTTTAGTTTTCTGTTTGTGCCTATGCTGCCGTCGTTTTTGCGGCGGCTCATGTAAGCGTCTAATGCGTCGTTATCAAACTGCTCGGCCAGAACTATTTCAGGGCAGACCGCTTTGAAGGTTTTCCATATCGTGTCGTCTTTGTTTAGAGTTGACGGACGTTTCTTTTTTTCTGCATAACTCTCTTTATATTCTTCGTAAAATTCCTGAATCGGTATATTCTTTTTTAGCGTTTTATTTTTATCGGCATAGTTGTTTAAAGTCATCCTTGCGCAGACTTCTTCAGCCGCTTTTTTGTCTGGGCTTATAGGTCTTGCTTTTGGAACGCGAATTTTTTCGCCTTTTTCGTTCAGTTTGTATTCGTTCCAGCCAACGTAATAAATCTTTCCTCGTTTGTATACGAATGCCATTTTTGGGTTTCCTTTGAATTTTTTATTTGCCTCTAGTTCTTCTTTCAGATAGAGGGTTGTTAGTATCGTTTTTTATTTTTGGGGTTTCATGAGTGAGTTTGAAACGGTAGCCGATGTTGAAGTTGAAATTCCAGTTTCTTTCTATAATCTCTGCGACTGTTTTTACTCCGTCGACCGTTCCATCCATTGATAGTTTTGCCCAGTTTAATGAACCTGTTAATTCTACTATAACATTACCAAAATGTATTCCCATTCCAGCCGCTACATAATATCCCGGATCTGTTTTTATATCCGGCAATGCTCTTCCGTAAATGTATTTGAAATTGTGCTGCATAAAACTCATACCTAATTGCCCAAGAATATATAATGATACGTCTTCTTCACTAGGCGTTATTATTTTTTTTGCCGTAAAATAAACGCTAGTGAAGCTAAATTCTGCATCACTTTCACTCTCGTATTTTTTGCTCAGTTGTTGGTTTACTCCCATACCAAAAGCAAACGTTTTATTATATATGTAACTTTCAAGCGCAAAAGCGAAGTTTGGAAGAAGATTTCTCCACTCTCTTTCATCTAAAGAAAACGTATCGTAACCGTTGGACACGTAGCCCGTTCCATCTTCTTCCAGCGCTGACGGCAATTGCAGCGAACCTTTAATCACAATTTCAGGTTTGCCCAGCCTTGCAAATGATGACGTCGTACATACAAATAATACTGCTGCTGCTATTAATGCTTTTTTCATTTTATATCCTTTGGTTTTTTATTTACAGCTATTTGTTCTTCTAATGACGCGATTTTTTCTCTTAGGAATTTGTTTTCTTCTTTTAATAAGCTATTTTCTTTCTTTAATAATTTTATTTCTTTACCGTCATTTCCTACTTTTTGGTTTGTGCCTACGATTGAATTATTGCCGGTGTTTACCGCCATATTTCTAATACTTTTAATTCCTTCAAAAAACCAAGCCAAATTTTTTTTGCTGCCTTTTGCTACCTTTCTTACGGAAGCCATAGACGGCATCCTGAAGCCTCTTTTCCAATTACTTATTAAATTTTCAGCTATTCCAAATTTTCTCGCAAATTCTCTTTGCGAATATCCGGATTCTTTTATTGCTTGTAGAATTTTATCGATAAGACTTGATTCTTTTGACATCAAAACCTCATTATTTATCTTTTTTAAGAAGCTTTTCTAATATATCTATTTTGCCTTTTAAATATGCAATCTCTTTTTCCAACTCGTTTATGCGCTCGGATGTTCCTGTACTTGCATTTCTGCCTACTGCTGAATTATCCCCTGTATTTATCGCCACGTCTTTGACGCTGCTGTCTAGGAAGTAACCCAAATTTTTTTTTGTTGCTTTTGCGATTTTTTGCAAGGTTGGTAACGATGGATTTCTATAACCTGTAATCCAATGCCCAACCATCTTTGCAGTAATACCAAGTTCCTTTGCTAATTCCCCTCTGGTTAAATCTGCATCAATAACAGCTTTCTCAATACTTTTTCCAATCGTGGTAACCATTTTTTTTGGCATAATACCTCCTTGACTATCATTTGTTAGTTTTATAAAATGCTGTTGATTTTTAACCCGTACCCCCTTTTGAATTTATTTTTTTAGAAGAAAAAACTATGACTGTTTTAGGGCTTACTCTTTTTTGTATCGGCGTTATTGCCGGCAATATTTGCGGCGTTTTTCTTGCGTGTTGGATTTGCGATAAGTTTTTCTACAAGTAACGATAATTTATCGCAATATTCTATTATCATCTCGTTTGTCTCGGAAATATTTACACTGCTGGCATTAATCAATACAAAGTTTATGTCGGATAAAATATTTAAAAAATACTTATACGACTTATTTATTAAAGTATCGTCATAAAGTACATTTAAACGATAGGCGCGTATAACTTCTTGAGAGTTAGAATTTATTATTTGCATTATTTTATTTTCTGTCGGCGAAAAACTTACATATCCATGAGATTTGCTTTTTATTTTTTGAATTTCTATTAACAATTCCGTTTTGAATTGAATGAGCGAACCGATAAATTCTTGTCTTGCAGTTTTCTTTTCTTTTTTAGCTGCAAAATAATTTTGAAGCGTAATAGTAGCAAGCGATGAGGCTATTCCTAAAATAAAGCCTAAAAATAATTGAAAATATTCAAACATGCCGAACCTCTCTAATAAATTTTTTTAAGGAGAAAGACTATGGATATTGAAACCGCTGCGAGAATAGAAGAAATCGCTAAGCAAATTAGAGTTCTTTTTGAGTTAAAAAGTAAGGGTTCTTTATGTCATCAATCGATTACCGTGTCCACTGATGTATTGAAATTTAATAATTTAGATTTGAAATTCCAAAAACTTATTGAAGATGAAATCAAAGAACTGATAGAAAAATCAAAAATACTACTAAGGTACAATTAGTGAGGTTTGTCTTGCATTTCTGTGATTATATTATCGCTTCCGATTTCAAGCTCGATATAAGAAATTAAAAGCGAAATTAAATATTTTAAATCCTGCATATCTTTTTCTTCCCAAAGACGTTCGTAATGCGTTTCGTCATTACCTAACCATGCTGCGCGCTGCGCAATATTTTTAATTTTTTCATATCCAATATAAGTTTGTATACACGCACTTAGAAAAGATTTTTTTATTTCCTTTTCTTTTTGCGGATTTAATTTAATCAGGTAATCTTTGACGAGAAATTCGAGAGCTTTACGGTATCCTACGCCGGCAATATCCGGACAGTCTTCATGTTCTGCTTTTAAAGATTGGTTGTACAGCGACACAAAGTTGATGGATATATTTTTAATGATTTCACTAAACTCTTTTGTTTGGTATTGCTGCTTGGGAACGGTACGTATGTGTTGATAAGCCGGATAATTCACATTACAGTAGCAATAATAAGATGTAATGATGAAGCCGCATTCTACATCTCTGCACTTCTGTATAAAAGCATATATCGGGTATCTATCCTTAGTTTTGTCTGTTTTCTCTACGCGCAATAACTCAAAGGAAACTCTTTTACGGCAATGAGGACACTCGGATATGATATTGTCAACATTAAATTTAGAACCATCTCTATCTGTAACTTCTATTGTCATAACCCTCTCCTTTATTTTTTCCGTCGGGAAAATTTATTTTTTAAAAATATCTCTTGACAAATATGACTACCTTATGTTAGCATTTGACTACAGAATCAAAATCCAAGTCCGAAAGCTCTTGGAAATTTAAAGGCGGAAAAAAATGCAAAATACTAAAACTCTAAAATTTAATATATTTTTCTCTCTTTTGAGAGAATTTGAATATGGCTCTGGTTTTTGGGTAGAAAGAGACTGCCCGCATTTCCGGAGTTCAGACAGCAAAAAAGGCCGTGAATGCTTTAATCTATCCCCTCGGATTGATATAAACAGTGTTTACGGCTTTTTTGCGTTTATCAATTATTCTACAAAGTTTACAAAGGTAATCGCAAATGGAAATTGAACTGAGTCAAGAACAGATTAAGCAAATTGCGCAGAGTGTTGCCGATATTGTGGCGGAGCGTATTGGGGCGCAGACTGCAAAAGACAAGGCCGGATTATCCGGTGAGAACGATAACTCTATGAATATTAAGGAAGTTGCTCAATATATAAGTATGGCTGTTATAACTGTGCGGCGGAAGATACGCGCTGATAAGTCTTTCCCGCTGCCGAGAGATAAAAGGAAGTTTGTTTTTGATAGGAAAGAGGTTGAACGGTGGTGGGAAGAACAGAAGCGTAAGATGGAAAAAATATTTAGGCCGATGATGAAGCGGTAAAAAAATAGAGGGGGAGGATTATGAAAAGGAATTTTTTTAAGAATTTGATTGCTGTTTTGGATTTGAGTTTTGCGCATGTGGCGTTTCGGTATGTGGTGGCTTGGGCTTTTATTGTTCTGGGGTTTTTTGTTTTGGTTGAGTTTCTTGGTAATGTTGCCGCCGCGTATACTGAAAGGCTTATTTTGAAGGATATTGTTGAAGGCAAACGTCAAGTGATGATGGCGGGCGGGTATACGAGGACGGCTGTTAATTATCTGCATGGGGAAAAAGAATAATATGAAGGTAATCAGGTTTTCGCATTGTTATCCGAAACTGCAGGGGCAGTCTAAGGCAAAATTGATTTGGATTGAGCTGATTAAACTGCCGGACGATATGAATATCGCATTACTTCAATACGATACCGTTTATTTTTCCGATGGTGTTAAAGGGTATTATACGTTAGCGCCGGGTAATTATATACAGCTTGTGTTTCTCGGTAATCTTGGTATTCCGTTTTGTACTATCCGGCCTTACAGCAAACATAAATACATGTATTACGCAAAGTCTATTGATGATGATTTTGAAATTATTGTAGAGGAGAAATAACATGAAAAAAATATTTAAAAGGGTGCAAAAGATTTACCCGGAGGCTTACGATTGTTCCAATGCGGATAGGATTAAAATTGAGGTTACTAATAATATGTATATAAAAGAGTTTCCGGCGGGGATATATAGGCTTGGCACATTGGATGAAGAGATTTGCCGCTCTACTGACATTTCTGAAATTGTCGGCGTTGTGCGGGCGATAAAAAAATGTAACATCGCCGGCTAAGCCGCCCGCATAATGCGGGAGTATTTTGGAACGACACGAAAAGGAGAAAAATTTATGAAGGCTGAAGAGTTTGTAAAGATTGTTGAGGAGCGGTTGGAGATTGTTAAACGGGTTTTGAAACATAAGGGATATGAATATGCAACGCAGAAAAACCGGATGCATAATTTTTATCGCGCTGCGGGGTTGCTTGGTTCTACGACTGTGGCCGCTTTGCGCGGGATGTGGGTTAAGCATGTTGTGAGTATTAACGATATTGTCGACGATATTGAAGCCGGAACGCCTGTGAAAAAATCTTTGGTTGAGGAAAAACTGACTGACAATATTGCTTATTTGCTGTTGATGGACGGGTTGCTTGCGGATCATTCGCTTGTGATACCGGACAACGAAATACAAAGACACGGCTGCGACAACGACAACGACAAAATGGATTCCCGATTACAACTCTCGGGAATGACAAAAGGGTTGGGCGATATTGATTTTCATACCGGTAAAGTGTTAGGCGCGAATGTAAGGAATTTTGAGCCGCGCTCAAAAAAGAATCAGAAGAGAAATAAAAAAGGCAGATTTTGTTGAAATTTTAAAAAAATAAAAAAAAAGAGGTGTGTATTATGGAAAAAGACAGAATGGAAGGTACTAATACCAACAGCAATATGTGTAAAAGGCGTGCGCGCGCTATAATTTCTCAACCTATGCGCGGCAAGAGTGAAAAGCAAATTAGGAGCGAAAGGGCTGAAGTTGTGGAGATGTTGCAAACCCGCGGGTACGATGTTGTCGACACTATATTTCCGGAGTTTCCGCAAGGTTGTAATGTACCTTTGAAGTTTTTGGCGAAGTCGCTTGAATATATTGCCGGTGTCGAATTAGTTGTTTTTATGCCCGGGTGGAATGATGCGCGCGGGTGTAAGATTGAGCATGCTGCTTGTTTGGCGTATGGTATCAGGGTTGAGTATGCGCTCCCTAACGACGACGGATTTGATTTCAGCGACGCCTGTGTAACCCGTAATGACAAACTAATAGAACTCTCCGACAGTTTGTCCGAACATAAATATACGCGGGTTTGTTGGATAGATAATCCTGATAAAGTTCCGGAGCGGTTTTGTATTATTGCAAAAAACAGTCCAAAAATTATTCTTGAGATGAAATTTCAGAACGGGGAAATTAAGGAAGGTATCAACGGGATAATGGATGAGAACTTGCTTGCTATTGTGAGGGAGAGGCTTCTTATGTTCAATTCAGGCAAATTTGTATGTCGTGAAAATTCCCTTGCCATTACTTGTATTGAAGAGGCTTTGATGTGGCTTAAAAAGCGTACTGCCGACAGGGAGAAAAGAGGCGTTGAAGGAATGTATGAAATTTAGGCTATGCAAATGAAATACGAAATTGGCGGCGCAAAACTATATTTAGGGAATTGCGTGAATGCTTTGAATGTGCTGAATGAGGAAAGCATTGATCTAATAGTAACTTCGCCGCCTTATGACAAGTTGCGAAACTACGAAAAAACTTGTGTTTGGGATTTTAATGTTTTCAGAACTAGCGCTCAAATTCTGACCAGACTTTTAAAAGACGCCGGCGTTTTAGTGTGGATTATTGGAGACTCAATTGTAGACGGCAGTGAGAGCGCAAACAGTTTCCGGCAGGCTTTATATTTCGTTAACGAATGCGATCTAAAACTTTGGGATACGATGATATATAGAAAGATCAATCCTACGCCCAGCACGAGAAACGGGCTGTGTTATCAACAGTGTTTTGAATATATGTTTGTTTTTTGCAAGGGCGACAGGCCGGCAACTATCAATATACTTACCGAACCCAGAAGTAATTTATGCGGCGATAAAAGAAAGTTCCGGATGATGAAAAGGCAAAGAACTGTCAATGGTAATTTTGATGCCACGCATCCTTATTACGTCAAGGAAATTGTGCCGAGAAAGAATATTTGGGAATACAAAGTTGGATTATACAATACAACGAATGACAAAGAGGCGTTTGAGCATCCGGCGGTAATGCCGGAAAAACTTGCCGAAGACCATATTTTGTCGTGGAGCAAAGAAGGCGACTTTGTATTAGACCCGTTTTGCGGGTCCGGAACCGTAGGAAAAATGGCAGTAAGGCACGGACGCAAGTTTATCGGAATAGATGTTGTGTTGAAATATCTTGAGATAGCTAAGACGAGGATTTGGGCGGAATATGACAATCCTAAATTTTTGTGAGCGCTGTCGGGATAAGTTGAGCTGGTTTGATTTTGATGACGATGAAGAGTCTGAATATGTCGGTAAAGACGGGGAAATTATTGACGAGGAAACAAATGAATAAATTAAATAAAGCGGTTGTTTTTATATATTCTGCAATAGTTATATTTATTAAGTGTTTGATTTTTCCGGCAGTTCTTTTTGGTGTTTTACTGCGTATTCCTTTTGCGATTTATTTCTTTGATGATACTAATGAAGGCATGTCAGCTATGTTGGAATTTGTTAAACAATATTTCAAGAGGTGAAACAAATGCGCGAAAAAATGATTGCGGTTGTTTGTGGAGATTTGGGCACGGTTTTGCGCGTCGGCTGCGACATGAACAGCAGAACTATTAATACTATATCTTACGATGAAGCCGTCGAGAAAATGGCGGAGGCGATATTCTACCGCTTACAACCCACCAGTAAAAGTTATCCGGAATATTTGGCGTGGTTGAAAAAAAATAGACTGCAAAATTCCTTTGAAGCTCAAGCCCGCGCCGCGCTGGAGGCGCTGTTGAAATGCAAAAACACTTGAAAGAAGTTCAAGAGATTTTTCCGGACTCCAGAATTATTCAATTCGACGAAGACAGCGACGAGACAATTATGATTGATACAGGCAATCATTATATGTCTTATTTTTACCTAGAAAAAGAAATAGAAATATTTAGGATATATGTGCATAATAGACTTATATGCGTTTCACTAGACTTTTCAAAAATCCTCGACGTACTGAGGGCATTGAAGAATTGTGAGGTGAAATAATGTCAAATCCATTATTTTTGGGGGATAAAAAAATGAAAATAAAGACGCTTTATAAAAATTTCGACATTTTGAAAAGATTTTGTTCTGTGGACGAAAACCGCCCGAATTTACAGGGGGTTTTTGTTGAGCCTTGTGACGGCGGCGGGTTGTTTGCTGTGGCTTCCAACGGGCGCGTTATGGGGATTTTTTATGACCCTGCCGGTTATGCCGATGGAAAGTATATAATTAACGCAAAACGCATGACGCGCATTTTTGATTTGCGGGCAGCCCCGTCGGTCAGCTGTGAGCAGGAAGCTGAAGAAATTCAGGAAGACCAAAGATATTATCACGATAATTATGTAGTTGTTTTTGACGACAAAAGTATTGACGTGTTTGACGGGGGTAGACCGGTTGACTCCAGCAGTGATTTGTGTTTGATTAATACTTCCGAGCAATATCCTAATTACAAAAATATGTTTGTGTCGAAGATAAAACCTATATTTGCATTAGGAAATCCGGTTAATTTTAATGTCAATCCGGATTTTTTAAGATTGTTTGCGTTTAGCGATTATTATTCATCCGGCATAAGTCTCTACATTGCGGATAATTATAAGCCGGAAAAAAGATATTATGAAAATTATATATTTGCACTAAACAACTCTGATAAAAATTTTCTCGGGCTGTTTATGCCGACGACAGGAAACAATGAAGGGTTAAATAAAAATTTTGGGATTGAAATATTGTAACGGGAGCGTTTATGGTACAAAATCTTAAAGTTGTGATTGACAATAAAGCTTTTGACGTAGTTGCTTGCAGCTCTATTTTACAAGTTTATTTTTTTGCCGATAGGCCAACGCTTCCCTTTTATGATGCCAAAGAGGTTTTGCGCGGCACAACAGTTGAGGAATATGATTATCATAAAAACGGCGATACCAAAGAAATTTTTGAAGGGGATACTATACGGTTTTTTGACCTCAACAATAATGTGCTTGACGGTATTGTGTTTTGGGATGACAAGCGGCTTCAATGGCGCGTGGACTGTTTGCCAAATATTCACGGGTGGGCTGTGATGGCTTTGTGTGATGTTGGGCTGCCGACGATAGTTAAAAGGAAATATGAAAGATAAAATAAATATACTGAATCTTTATGGCGGTGTTGGCGGTAACCGCAAAAACTGGACGAACTGCAATGTTGTTTGCGTTGAGAATGATCCGCAGATCGCTGCTGTCTATCGGGACATCTTTCCTGATGATACTGTTTTTGTTTGCGACGCTCATCAGTTCTTGCTTAATAATCTTGACGGTTTTGATTTTATATGGTCGTCGCCGCCTTGTGTGTCGCATAGCAGGGCTAAAAGGTTGAATATTGCGACAAAACAGTCTAATCCGATTTATCCGGACATGAAATTATATGAAGAAATTTTGTTTTTGAAATATTTTGCGAGATGTTCTTATGTTGTTGAGAATGTAAGGCCGTACTATAAATGTCTGATTGAACCTTCGTTTATCATCGGACGGCATTTTTTTTGGAGTAATAAATTATTACTGTCCATTAATGCTGAAGCTGATAATATCAAGGATGACAAAAAAATTAACAAGCACGGGTTTGATTTGTCCGGGTATAAGGGAATTGATAAAAGAAAACTGTATCGAAACTGCACAAGCCCGAAGACTGCGGGTTATATTTTGTCGAAAATATTTGGTGATGAGTATGTCGCATAATGCGAAGTATTTCAGAACGACACGGCAAGGATTAAGATATGTATAAGCGGCCTTTTATTAGGGAGATGAATATTAATTTATCAGATGTTTTTAATAACCATGAAAGACGGATATTTAAGCTTTGGTGTAAAAATATTAAAGATTTTATTTCCGTTTATAATAAGGCCGAAGTTGTTTTGATGTATTTGATTTATAATAAAGGATTTTCCAGAAAACAAATTTTGCTCAAGTGTAAAATTTCTAAATGGGCATACGATAAATTTGTCAGGCAGTTCCGACATACTGACGAATATAATATTTTGACCGCTTCTTACTGTCAACTCGAAAGAGGTTTTAATGTTAAAAAAAGGCGATAGGGTTACTTTTGTCGGCGTCGGCGGGGTTTACCGCGTTACAATGATTCTCGAGGGCTTTGTTCTTTTGCAAAGACAATGTTTCCGACGAATTTATGATCCTTTTGGAGAACTTGTCGGCAAAAGAAAGACCATTGTTAATTGTATTATTGACTCTAATTCTAAGCCGGAAAGGTTATATTTTGATATAACTAAACAAGACAGAGTTGTTTTAAATTTAAAAGATGAAGAGTTATACTCCGACGACTTTGTTAATTTTATTTTTTTTCCGGACACGCATAAGAATAAGTTTTTATATAAAAAACTTGTACACTGTCACATTATTGAAGTTAACAGTCATACAGTCGGACTTGATTATAAAATTACAGATATAGGAACGTCCAACAATGATATTGCAGAAGGCTGATTATAACAATAACAGAGCGACATACCTAAAACTTTATCCCGCTTTTTTTGGTAAAAAGCAGGCTGAAGCCGGCGGCGCTATGTCTAAAAGCGTTACTCAATATGTAAGCGCGTTGTATGCCGACGAAGATTTTAAAAAGGATTTTATTAAGGACGGACAGCTTGAAAGTACCGACGCTAAAACGCTTAACCATTTGTACAGCGAACAAAGTTATAAGCGTTATGTCGAGGGATATGAATGGACGATAGAAGAACTAAAAGAAATTAACGATGCAATGTTAAAGGAAGGTTTTAGCAAATATCAGTTTAACAGCGTCGATAACTGCATTAAGTATATACGCGCCGTTAAAGACATTTTATATCATGCCAATGCCGCCGTTATCGAAGACACGGTGAAAAAAATTACCACTTGGCTTCAAGGGTTTAGGTTGTCTTTGGCTCAGGATAAAAGCATAAAAATTGACGCTACGGCTTTGTTTTTTTATTCTCCTATGGGAGGTACG
>JAISDI010000035.1 GCA_031264895.1 Endomicrobium sp.
TAAGAGGAATGCCGCTCAAACAACCGAATTTGATAATCTTCAAAAATCTTTCGCTCATAGACTCGCTTAGAGGCGGCGAACGGCGAACTGCAACGACAACGACAACGACAACGGCAAAAGCGAAAGACAAAGGCAACGACAACGACGAAATCCCCCGTCCGCTTCGCGGCCACCCCCTTTAAAAAGTGGGAATTAACGGCAACGGCTAAAGACAAAGACAAAGACAAAGACAAAGACAAAAAAATTAGTAAATTCCACATTTTAGAAAATCGGAAATTCCGCTTTTGTAAAAAGGGGTGGCCGGAGACAATGTCTCCGGACGGGGTATTCCGCAAAGCGCTGACAGGGTATCCCCAAGAATGACGAGGTATAGCAAACAAACTAAATATGTCCAATTATTTTCATACGTCTGTTAAGGCAAACGGCGAAACGGCAACATGGATTGCGTGTCAAGCCTGCAATGACAACTTGTCCAATTAAAAAAAATGATCATAACAATAAAAAAACATCATGACGAAATATTAAAAACACTTGAAAATTTCCGTACGATTTTTATTACGGGCTGCGGCAGCTGCGCTTCTAAGTGCGGTACCGGAAACGAAAAGGCCGTCGCAGAAATGAAAGAGTTTTTAGAGCGGAACGGCAAAGAAGTTTTAGGAAGTTTCATATTAGATTCGGCATGCGATATGAGGCTTGCAAAAAGAGATTTATTAAAAAATACGGCTTTCAAAGAAGCGCAGGCAGTCGTTATGCTTTCATGCGGAGCAGGAAATCAATCGGTAAAAGAAGTAAGCGATAAAATAGTTATACCCGGTTTAGAATCAAGATACGTCGGCAGTACGGAAAGAATAGGCATTTACCGCCAGTTTTGCAGTATATGCGGAACCTGCATTCTGGCAGAAACCGAAGGTATATGCCCGCGCACAAGGTGCGCTAAAAGTTTGGTCAACGGCCCGTGCGGAGGTTTTGTAGACGGCAAATGCGAAACCGACCAGACAAAAGACTGCGCATGGGTACTAATTTTCGAAAAGTTAAAAAAATCCGGAAAACTCCAAAACTTCCTGAATAATTACATAAAGCCAAAAAACAATTTTTAAAGTTGTAAAATAAACCGTTGAATGATACAAATTGAGAGGCGAATGATGAAAGAGAAAAATAAGAAAAAGTCTGACAATGGAACTTTCAAGATAGTATTCAAGATAGTATTAGTCATTATGGCGGTATTTGTTTTGCTTGCGGGTTTATTCTTATACAAAATTTTGTACACAACTGAGAATGAAATAAGCGCTTATAACGCATATTTGGAGGGAAATATAGACTTAAAACAGCGTGAAGCCGAAAAATACGAAGATATTATCCCCCATGAAATAAAAGAAATGCAGAAAGAAATAAAAGAAATACAGTTTGACAATTATGCTCGTCATAAATATAATAAATTTTTTACCCCTCTGTCTCGGCATACAAAAAAAAGACGACTTGAAAAGCATATTCCAAATTACGAGATATTCAGAAACTTGGAGTCCGCCAGAAAATATTATGAACTGTCAAGAAACTTGAAGGCCGCAGGAGGAGATAGAAATCTTATCGACGCGTATACGGCTTACGGAAATTATTATGATGCATTATACTCAAAGGCTGGATTTGCACTGTTCATGAAATCGGTCGGATCAAACATACTATCAAAAATATTTTTTGCAAAAGTCGCAATTGGAGACGATTCGGCATACAAGAAATTTAGGGAAAATAATCAGAAAATTCAAACCGAAACTCCAAAAAAATAAAATTTTCAAAGATATACTGTGAAAAACTGTGTAAAATGCGCAAGAAAACTTATCAACGATGCAAACTTTTGCGGCTATTGCCGGCAGATACAGGAGCCATAATCTCCGGTAAAAAATGAAAACAAGTTTGTCTGTAAAATATATTAAACTCAAAAATTCCGTTAAGAGCTTTATAAAAACCATCTTTCTTACTTTGTCGTCATCCTTTGCCGTCATCCCCGAGTGTTATTAAATGCTGTAATTCCTTAGCAGCCTGCCCCGTAAGGTCGTAATACTGGGGGGGATCCATTTTTGTCGTAAAACAAAAACTTCTTTAGTAAAAATGGATGCCCCCGTGTAAAAATAAGGATTGTGCGCTCACATCTCGCGCCAGCCGCAAGACCTGCGCTCCTCTGATCCGTCGCGCTGCGGCTGAGGCAGGCTTCTGTGGAATTACATTTAATAAGCACGAAGCCGGAATCCATCCAGAGACAACGTTTAGCTGTTTTGCTATAGTTAAATAATTTACCCGTTTCTTTTAATGTTGTAAAATAAACCGTTAAATAATACAAACCTAGGGGTGAATGATGAAAGAGAAAAATAAGAAAAAGCCTGACAATAAAACTTTCAAGACAGTATTAGTCATTACGGCGGTATTTGTTTTGCTTAATGCATTGGTCATGGGTTTGTTCGTATACATTTCATATGCAACCGATGAGGAAATAAGTTCTTACAGCGCATATTTGGAGAAAAATATGGACTTAAAACAGCGTGAAGCCGAAAAATACGAAGATATTATCCCCCAGGAAATAAAAGAAATGGAGAAAGAAATACGGAAAGAAATGCAGACGGAAATAAAAGAAGTACGGTTTGGCAATGATGCTCTTCAAAAATATAATAAATTTTTGCCCAAGTATGCAAAAATGCAGCTTTACAGCGCTAATGAATCTGATAAAGAGTTAAAAATATTGAACGCCTCCATAAAATATTATGAATTGTCAAAAAACGTGAAGGCCGCAAGAGGAGATAAAAATCTTATCGACGCATATATGGCTTACGGAGATTATTATTATGCGTTATACTCAAAGGCTAGCTTTGAAATGTATATTAAATCTCCAAATGTAGTATCAAAAATAGTATCAAAAATATTTTTTGCAAAATCCAAAATTAAATAATATTCTGCATACAAGGAATTTAGGAAAAATAATTCGAAAATTCAAACCGAAACTCCGAAAGGATAAAATTTCAAGTTATGATTTAAGCAGAAATCCTTTATTTTTTTCTAATGGCTGTCATTATATCAAGACAGCTTAACATTGTCCCATTATTCATATGTCTGTTACGACAACTGCATGAAAAAAAGCAGTCAAGTTATCCGACAAAAGTAGAAATCCATTTTGTCGTTGTCGTTAATTCCCACTTTTTAAAGGGGGTGGCCGCGCCTTTGCGGACGGGGGATTTTGTCGTTGCCGTTCTAATTGGACTTGTACTATAGCAAAACAACTAAACGTTGTCTCTGGATGGCCGCAATGACAACAGTGTGTGGACTGTTGTCATCCCCGAATGTTTTAATCGGGGAACCATGTTGCCGTTTCGCCGTTTGTCGTAACAGACGTATGAAAATAATTGGACAATATTTAGTTTGTTTGCTATACAT
>JAISDI010000045.1 GCA_031264895.1 Endomicrobium sp.
CGCTAATTCAGTCGGTAATATCTTTACTTATTTGCAGTTGGACTATATATACAACTGAGTTGCTCCAACGCGCTCTACAATTTGAAATCATATAGCCCAAAACAGTTTGGCCGCTGTGGAACGAATTTTTATCCAGAAGCTTAAAAATGCTCCAGCCGGCTATTTCCGTATAGCTTTGAACATGCTCCGTTACAGGCCACATTTTGTCCCAGCTCGGTATTTCGGGCTTGTTCTGTCCTACTGCAGCAAGAGCGGAACGTATTGTTCTTCTTGCTTTCATATCGCGCGGCATTATAAATCTTCCGCCTTCTTCGCCATTTATGGCTTTTCTGATCAGTTCCGCTTCTTCAGGAGACAACAGCCTGTCCCCTTCCATAGAATTTATAGTGTTAACCATATAATCCGTATAAGTTTGGTAACCAAGATAATTGCGTTCATCATCGAGCGCTTTATATTCTTCGTCAAAACCTTCGAACATTTTTTCAAAATTGCTCTTTTTAGCAGACGCATATAAGCTTTTGCCCGGGTTATCCAGATCCATTCCCACTTTAACATATCCCGCGTATGTTCCATCCGGTATTTTACTTTCACTGCGATCCAAAGACACTATTTCTTGTTTCTTATTAAAGTCGCCCAAAAAGAAGTAAGACGCTCCTATGCTGCCCAGGCCGGCTAATATCATAATAGCCGGAATTATAAACAAGCCCAGTCCCGACATTCCTAACAAAGAAAGTCCTCCCGTGATCAAAAAAAGCGTTCCGATTTTTTGCAGAGCTAAACGTTTTTCTGTGGCGCGGAAAGTTTTAGTGTCGTTTGAATACTTTTGCTTTATATCTGCACGGTTTCCTATCATTAAATGCCAAATAGCGCTATAGGTCGGTATGGCTACCAAAACCCATATTACAAAGCTGAGAATTAAAGTCGATCCCGGAAATAAAGCATCTAAAAACCCTGCGGATATACTGTTAATGGCAATGCTTAATCCTCTAAAAAAGAACGCTCCGAGCACTCCTCCATAATACATAGAAAATACTGTATTGACGCCCAGAATAGAACGCTTTAACCCCTTGTCGTCGGCTTTGCCTACTATGGCTTTAGGTATGGTTATCGCAAATATAATAAACGTAATTATAATATTATAAGAGAAAATACTTAAAAGTTCGCCGATCGACATACTTGCCACAAATGTAGATATTCCCGTAATGCCCCATCCCGCCAAGACGCCTATTCCTATAGGAGTTAAAAATAAAAACGCAGCGGCAGCGACAGCTAAAAACGTTCCCGTTAAAGTCCAAAACCAAAATTTTTGTGATTTCGTTTCTATATTCCAAAAATCAAAGCCTAATATTGCCTTTCCGTAGCGGCCAAACGTTGTTCTCAAAAAGTTTTTTATAGGCGTTGCGCCCCAGTTATTATCCAGATATGAAAGATTGATATTGACAGCATTACCTATATCGAACAATCCTCTTACTTTAGCTTTTTGGGAGTCATTCATAGCATTATATTTGCCTGTTTTTTCTTCTATAAAAGCTTTCATATTCTTTACGTCGTCATCTAAAGCCGAAGTAAGATTTTCAAGCCGCTTTTTAACGGCGTTCATTTCGGCGTGCATTGCCAAATTTTCGACAGCCTCTTTGTTGGATAATTTTAAGTTGTCCGCAGTATGATCCATACCCAGCAAATATTTAGCGATAGCCTGCTTTAAGTCTATGACCGCGCCGTCTTCCATGGCTTTTATTTTGTCATCATCTAAACCGATTATTTTAAGAACTTCACTGTAATGTCCGTCCAAAAGCTCTTCTTTTTTTACTTTAAAATCCTTATTGCCGAGAGAGAAAATGCCCTTTTTGTCAAACTTATGCAGAACGTTTCTCAGACCTTTGACTCTGTTCATATTTATAGTAGTGCTTTTGTTATAAGCTTCATGCAATTTGCTCTCTCCCGTAGGCTTATTCCAATGATCATTCAGATACGAAATACCGGCGTTGACATTCGCTCCTCTATCTGACAATTGTCTTGCTTTAGCTTTTTGGCCCGTATTCATAGCTTTATATTTGCCTGTGGCTATAAAGTTTTTCATATCGGCCACGTCTTTGGCTAAAGCCGGATCAAGCTTTTCAAGCCGTATTTTGACGTCGTTCATATCGGCTGTACTTACCAGACTTTTTATAGCGTTGCCGGATAAGTCTAAGTCGGCCGCAGTATGATCCATGCCCAGCAAATATTTAGCGATAGCCTGCTTTAAGTCTATGACCGCGCCGTTTTGCATGGCTTCTATTTTGTCATTATCTAAACCGATTACTTTAAGAACTTCACTGTAATATCCGTTTGAAAGCACCTCTTCTTTTGTTACTTTAAAGTCATTCTTTCCGATCTTTTTGCCAAGATTAAGCAGAATGCTTCTCAGTCCTCTTACTCTAAATTCGCTCTCTTCTTTGGAAACAGAAACAGCCTTAGCAAGATCGCTTATATCGGCTTGTAAAGCTCTTCCGACCTTTACGGCTACGCTCATGTCGGCTGCATCTTTACCGACATACTGCACAATAGAATTTACTACGTTTATTTTTGTTTTTTCTGTTTTGGCAAGAAGGTCGGCAAGAATATTCTTTTTAATATCTTCTTTTATTTCTTTTTCAGTTTTACCTTTATATTTCGGATCGTTCCTTTTGCTCTTATATTCTGCTTCAGCTAAAGAAGTTATATGATCGTCAACTACTGTTTTCGTTCCGGCAAGAAACCTCATATCAGCTACAAGATTTTTTATTTCTTGAATTTTTTTCTGTTCCGAAACGTTCGTTGTGTTTTTATATTTTTTAAAGATAGAATCTATATATTCGTTAGTTATTATTTCCGTATTGACAGTTTTCCTATCTTTTTTTTCGACAATAGAAATATAATCGGCGATCGCCTTTTTTTTGTCAGTTTTACCGTTTTTGGTGTTGGCCGTCAAAATTTCAGGTCTTTCCTTTGTTATTTTGGCTGTCATTGCCAGTTCTACAATTTCCTGATATTCTTTTTCAACGGCCTTTCTATAATCGATCATCGCCTTTTTTTTGTCAGTTTTACCGTTTTTGGTGTTGGCCGTCAAAATTTCAGGTCTTTCCTTTGTTATTTTGGCTATCATTACCGATTCTTCAGTTTCTATATATTCTTTGATCGCCTTTTTTATTGCGTTAAATTTATCATTCTCGGCGATTTCAGCTAAAAATGAAGAGTTCTCAAATATAATTTCCGGTTTTTCTTTTTTTATTAACTCTATAATACGTTTAAAAACTTCTTTTTGATGCTTTTCGCTTAAAGAGAACATATCGTATTTTGAAGCTTCAAAATGAGTTTTGTCAAGGTTTTGGTCGTAATCTGTGGTAAGCAAGCCGAACAAATATATCCAATCAAAATCTATAAACAGGTCTTTGAGCGAGGTTCTATCGACGCTAGAATCAATTCTCGTGGGGTCGCCGGGTTCCGAAGTTTTTTTCATCACGTCGCCGCCGCAAAATACCGTCAGTATCCTTGAAAAATCAAGCAGCTGCTTGATCCTGTTTGTATTTGCGTCGCGTTTTTCTTTTTCAGACATGTCTTTGTCATCTATGATCTCAAGCATTTTTCTTACCAAATACATAGTGGAAGGCTTAAGGGAGGCGTTTGCGCCCATCGAACTGTCTTGGGAATATGAAACGGGAAGCGTTAAAAGTTCATACAATATTAATTCTCTTAAATCCTGCGCGCCCATTTGTATCGAATAGGGGATAATGTCTATATTATTTGCCCCGTCTTCTTTTTTCTCTAACCTTTCCGGATGAGTAATAAGCGTGTTGTACATTTCATTTACCAATTTAGCCATTAACCGATCTGTTAAATTTCTTCCTTCAGAGTCATAAAAATACTCGCCTCTGGCATTTTCATCTATAAGCTCTTTCGGCAAATAAGGCGCAAGCTTTTTATATTCGTCATTAACTATTTTTGCAGTCAGTCTCTTTGTAAATTCGGATAATACGTCTTGACGCGCTTTCGCTTTCTTCATTATTTCTTCGTCTTTTGCCCGCATAGCCTCAAGAACACTGCGCATATCGTCTGTCTTCACAACTCCAAGCTCAAACATTCTGACCAGTAAAGCGTGCTGAACGGGCTGAACGGGCTTGTTGTTGTATTCTTCAAATACGGCTTTCACCGCTTCTTCGGGATTGTTATTGTTTTTGTTTTCTAAAGCGTCAAATATGTCATTTGCATATTTGCTCTCGAGATCCCGTTCTAAAGAGTTTTTTAAAAATCCGTTATCTACATTCTCTTTTATTACGCCTTTTTCGTCTTGCGCAAATGCTTTTCTTTCAGTTTGCCGGACATTATCGTCCGTATACAAGACTTTAAGCAAACCGTCAACTTCGCTATTAAAAAACTCTCTTTTCTTTTTTTCTTCTTTCTTTTTATTTCTTCTCTTTTTTATCGCGGTTACCTTGTTGCCTCCGAAAGCTGCCAGCATAAACAAAACCATCAAAAATACCGGGGCTATGGCTTGGAATAGTTTGGTATGCGTGGCTTCTTTTACGAATTTTAAAGGCCCTACTATATTTTCCGGGCCGGGCTTAAACAAATCGCTCATCACGTATGTGTTTCCGCCTTCGGGAGAATAAGCAACATCTCTTAAAGACGCCATATCTTCGGCCAAAACGTTGCCTTCGGCTTGTATATGTATGTCTTTGTAGCCTTCTCCCACAAAAACTATACTGTTAAGTTTTATCTCTAAAAGCTGTCCATTACAAAGTTTTCTGTCGATCCAATCGACCCAACCCAACCAACGCGGCATCTTAAGGCGCGAAGTGTAAAGATCCACCGATCTTATAGCCGCGACGAGATTTATTTCTCCGGAGATAGCTTTTAACCTGTCGTTCGCGTATTTGACCGGGTCTTCTTTCATGGTTTTCGGGTCGGCCAAATTTGTCGTCTGGTTGCCGTAGACGTCCGTTTGGCCGTAGTAAAGGAATTGGTAAATCTGTCTTAGCTGTGTGCCGTTGAGCTTTTCGCCGGCTTTTGGTAAATTCATGGCGGTTTCTTTCATTTGGTCGTAGTCAAAATATGTGTATGTGGCGTTTATTCTGTCTATCAGATCCTGGCCGGTACCCATATACCATTCGCCCTTATACTTAAATTCGCCGTGATAGTTTCCGTCTTCGTGGGCTATTAAATAATAGATCTGATCGTCTTTGTTTTGCTTCAACTGATCCCAAATGGTATAGACCGTCTGCATTATCTCGGCCGCTTCCTGCGAATTTTTAAGCCAGTCCGAAGGTACCATTTTCAAGTTGTAATCGGAATAATATTCTTTTGCGTTAACGGTTTTTTCTTCGCCGGTTTTTTTATCCGCCAAAATGACGCTCGTTATTTTTCCGTTAGCATCCGTTTGACTGCCTTTAACGATGTATTCCATATTGCCGCGGTCTCTCGTTACAGGTTTGCCGGTTTCGTCCAGCTCTATCTGCAAAAGTTTTTCCTGAAGGATCTCGGCAGTTTTCGGGTCTACGGAAAGCTTAACTTTCCAGCCTTGCGGCACGGGATCGTCTTTGCCGATAGATTGCTCTTTGCCGTTTGCGTCAAATATTATTCTGTTGCCTTTAGCGTCTGTCGCATCAAAAATTTTAAGCGATTCTTTGCCTTGCAGCAAGGGGTCGTTAATATTAAGCACTTCTAAAGCGTTTTTAGCTTCGCCGTATCTGCTGTCGTGGGCGTTGAGAGCCTGCAAATAGTTTTGCCAATCTTTATCGGTAAAAAGAACCTTTACATCCATTTCAAGCCTTTTGGGAAGAAATAAGGAAGACCAATCCATGCTTAAAATCGCGGCTTTTTGCACATTTTTTTCCTGCTTGGACGACTTGAAAAAATTCGACATGTTGTATAAAAACTTCTGAAACCAGCTTAACCTGGCGTAATAATCGCCGTCGCTTTCGGTATGCGCCGCATCGTACAGTATGGGACTCGTTGTTTGCGTGGTTATGCTGCCGTCTTCGTTTTGCGTAATTATGTAATCGGTGAAAGAAACGTTATTGTTTCTTATATTCACCAGCGGAAGTCCGGAGCCTTCGCTGTAGGCTTCCCAAACAATGTAAGTCGGGTTGCCGCTGTCATCGATTTTTTCGGTTCTTGTCCATGTTAAATTTTCAAGTTCGTATTTTAACTGCGGGTTTTGCCTTTTTAAATCTTGAACTATATCAATAATGTCTAAGCCCTCGTTTGCCAAATCTTTAAAATCTACCGTTCTATAGCGCGAAACAAGAGGCGTATTTTTGCCGTTAACGGGCGCAATTCTATATATGGGAGCGCCTGAAGCGTCCGTCTTTTCCGTATTTTTGCCGTTAAGCGTAATGCCGCTGTCGTTTACGACGTCCCTTATAACTATTTCGTCATCTTTATCTTTATCTTCTTGAACGAATAGCCGAACCGCGCCGTTATCGTAATATTCATACGTTGTGCCGTCGGCGCCTAAAACCGCCGCCACTTCCCACTGCTCTACGATGTTTCTGCCTTTTTGCGAAGATACCGCTGCGGCTGCGCCCGTTTTGCCTTGCACTTTGTTTGCAACAAAAGCCTTCATGGGCGAAATTTCAAAAGTTTTGATATCGCCTCTATTTACGGCGTTTATAAGCGATATGCGTTCTCTGTTTGAAACTTTGTAAGCTTCGCCGTAACCTTGCTGGAAACGGCGTATTTCTTTTCCGTTGGCGTCGTATAAAATATGCTCCAAAACGTTTTGCCCGAACCTTGAAGTCGAAACCGTAACAAAATTATCGTTTGTTTTAAGGTCTGATAAGAACATGGCGTTTACAAGAAACGCGGTCTTTTTGTTGCCGGCTTCAACTTGTTCTTTGTCGATAAGATAAAACGGCGTGACCAAAATGCCTTGCCCGCCGGAATATTCAAACTTCGAATTTCCCGTCTTTTCCCAATTGCCGCCGTTATCTTTAGACTGCAAAACGCTTACGGTAATATTTCCGGCGGCGTCTTTTTCAAAAACGGCTTTGCGGTTTACAGTAACGGTTTTGCCGTTGGCGGTCTCTTTTTTGTCATCTAATTTAAGCTCGTATTTTTTCATTGCGTCTAAACCGGCAAGCATTTCGCCAAACATTGCGTCGCCGTTTCTCTTTAAAACGTAAGCTATTTCGTTTGCCGCGGAAGAACTTAAACCTTCCGCTTTAATATTTACTTTCATCTCGGCGGTTATGCGGGCTTGAACGTCTTTTTTAAACCACTGCTCGTAAAGCGTTCCGCCATGGTCGACAAAATAACTTTCGCCTTCCCACGCCTTTTGACTTTTGCCGTCTGCGTCGGTATAATGCCTGAAATATTCTTTTTTATAAACCACTGTGTATTTGCCGTCTTTTGTTCTTTCAACGTCGGCAATGACCGTTACGCTTTCGCCTTTGTCGGCTTTGCCGTCGCCGTCTTCGTCGGTTTTATAATCGATCTGCTCTACTACGGCCGGCAAAGCGCTTAAAGCTTCCAAAATCATCTCCGCCGACTCTTCGTCGCTTTTTCCGTTTAACTGTCCGCTTTCTGTTATTTCTTTTATAATTTGCTCTACGCCTTTTATAGTTTTTCCGTTTTCCGTCCTTGTTTTTTTGATTGCCGCAACAGACGTATCCGCAGTTTCTATATAAGCTCCGTTAGAGCCGTTGTCTATAGCCGCTTTTTTAATGTAAAGGTTGCTTATAGCCCGCATCATCTCTGCAAAACTTATAACTTCGCCTTTTTCGTTTACGGGGTAAATTCTGTAATCTTCGATATTGGCAAAACCGTCAACCGTAAAATAAACGTCCTTATTGCCGTCAACATGCTTCTTCAGCTTCAATCCGGGGTTGGCCGCCATAATGTCGTTTGCGAGTTTTTGTATTTCTACGGCTTTGTTTATATCGCCCATATTTGCCACAGAGCCGTCTTTCTTATACACGTAGAAATCGTCGACTTTGATTTGAACTCCGTTGACGACAGTTTCTATAGTCCATATAACGTTGTCGCCGACAGTTCTTGACGTAACCGTCATTCCTGCGGCTTCGGCGGCTTGTCTAAGCCTTTCTACGTCCAATACATTGTTTATTTTCTTTCTCAGGCCGGCAAGGTTTTTTATGGTCAGTTCGCCTTTTGTATTAAACGGGTAAATTTCGATTTTGTCCAATCCGCTTACGTGTCCGGAAACAGACTTTCCGTCGAATTCGGTTATGATCCATTTTTCCTTAGTAAAGTTATCTACGTAGACAGGCTCGCCGCCTTCAAATTTTATTCCGCTTTCTTTAGCGTCTTGGAAAACTTTAGCCGCCTGCAAAGCATTGACAATATTGGGCAATGTTCTAAGGGTGCCGTCGAAATTAAAAGGCGTAACGTCAGTCGTTATCTCTTTTCCGTTGACCAAAGCCGTTATTTTCCATTTTGCCTGATAACCCTTTGTCTTCGACGTCAGATCGACGATTTTGGTAACTTTGATTTTCTCGTCAGGAAAAAGCTTGTCGATCTCCCTTACCTGCTCCATCAATTCCCAAGAACTTAAGGCGTTTTCTATGGTGTTAAAATTTTCGTCGCTGTATATGGCTTTGATCGTTCCGTCAAGTTCATAGACCGGCGTAACTCTGGTCGAGGTAAGCTTTTTCCCTCCTTTTCTTGAAACTTTCCAAAAAGTTATTCCGGTTTCTTCGTCGATCAGCGCGTTCCCGTCTTCGTCCGTATCGACGACGTCGTATTTGCCCGAAGCTATTACTTTCTGTTTATAATCCGCAAGGTCGAACATATTGCGCACATGATCTTCTAAAGCCGCGACTTTTACGGCAAGCGCGATAGTTGAAGAATCGTCGGCAGTCGCGTTTATCTTTTGGCCTGTGGCGCCGTCGATATAAGAATACGCGTATTTTCCGGTCTGCTTATTAAAAAACTTGTTTAAGAAAGCAAAAGAGCCTTTTGGAAAACCGTATTTTGCGTCATTGAAAAGAAACACTCTTTGCATTCCTCCGGCTCCCGCAAGTCTGTCAACTTCCCAAAGCAAGCTTAACTTTTTACCTTTAGGCCGAACCTGTATAGGGCTGCCGTTTTTGTTCAAATAAGTTACCGCAAAACCGCTTCTGGCTCTAAATTCGCGGTTGACCATTTCCAATTCGTAAGCTTTGTCCAAATCGACTTCTACGTAAAGCGTTCCGTCTTCATTGACCCCGACGGGATTTATGACCATAGAATTACGATTGTCTATCCCGCGATATTTGTCGGTATCGAAATGAGAAACAAACCAAATGCCGTCTTTTTCGGCTATGTGAAAGCCTTTTTGCGTCCATTTTAATTTTTCATCTCTTAACTGCTGGGCAATTCCCAGATGCGCCTTAACGGCTTTTTCTACGTTTTCTTTGTTTAGCTTTTTAGGATCAATCCCGAGCAAACCGTACTCTTGCGTTCCGGGCATTTGGGCATAGAGAGAAACTTTAGCAGGGTTTGAAGGATCGCCGACTCTCAGCATGATCGTTCCGGTTTTCGCGTCGACTTCCAAAACTACTTTTCCTTTGTTTTCGCCTTGATTTACGGCGGCTATGGCGATATCTATGAACGGAGCGTCGCTGACGGTTTTTTCAAACTCTTCAAGCATAAGAACTTTACCGTCGTTTTTTGTAGGGATAATGTTGTAGGTTTGTCCGCCGGCGGTAACTTTCCAATAATATTGCTCTCCGAGAGTAAACACTTCTTCTATTTGTACGCTTTGCCCGTGCTTGGCTTGGTAATCTCTTTGAAGTTTTGCCATTTTGCCTTTATTTTTTATGGCGTTGACTATGTCGTTTTTATCCATCACAGTCTCTGAAAACGGGCCTTTTATAACGTCTACGGCAATAAGCTCGGAATTGGCTCTTCTCGCCGTTCCCATAAACTCGCCTGTTGTCTTATTGTAAAAAAACTCCCATTGCCCGTCTTCGTTTACGTTTATTCTCTGAATTGTCCCGAATTCAGTACTCAAGTCCCTTTCGATCTGCCTTCTGTACTGCTCGTTAAGAATTTGGTTGCCGACCTGCGTTGCCGTCAAAGGCTTATCGCCGTTGTAAGGGCGCATTATGCTGCCGTCCGGCAAGATCATGTAAACGTCGTTTCCTAAAACCTGTTCTTCAAGCTGTTTTTCCAAGTTGGGATTTCTGCCTAAAGTAAGCGCGTAAACCGATGCGCTTGCATATCCCATATCGGTGTATATTTTCTTTATAAGTTCTTTGTTGCCGGCTACGGCGAAAAGGTTATGTATGGCTTCGTCCATATCGAAAACGCTGTTTATAAGTCTGTTCGAGCCTACGGCTTGATATACGTAAAGCCTTAACATCGGGTCATTATTTATTGTAAGGTAAACTCCTCTTTCGTCCGACCCGCCGAGCGTCAGGAAGCCTGCCCTGTTGACTGTTTTATTTCCGTAAGCTATAAGCTCGAGCAATCCGGCAATACCGGTTTTGTCTTGCCCGAACAATTCAAGCCAGCCTCCGAGCGCCGCCCTGCCGCCGTCAGCGCTGTAAAGCGAACCGGAAATAGCCTTATAAGCTTCGGAGTAGTTTCTGCCGGTCAACTGTCTGCCGTAATTAAAATCCGCAGCAGACGCAGGCCACTCGCCTCTTGCTAAGTTTGTTCCAAACAGCGCGTCTACTATAGTCTTTTTGTCTTCCTCTTTAAGAATGCTTAGTTTGGAGAAAAACATCGTGTTAGGGGTTTGCAGCAATTTTTCAACGCTTTCGTAAATTTCTTTTACTTCTTTCATTTGCGCGACGGCGTCTTTAGCGCTTTTAGACTGGTAAAGCGCCGGATTTAACAAATCGTAATAAGCTTGGTCTATGTCTTCCTGCTTAGACGCAGGCGTAAGCCCGTTCATAAAAAAGAAGAAATCCTTAAGGCCGGCTTTTTCGACTTCAGATTTTACGTCGGCTATGTCATCTTGGACTTTCGCGTCGTTTATCATTTCGCTTGACGTTTTTATGCCGCTAAGGCCGGTATAAACGCCTTCTTTAAAAGGAAACAGCGCATAGTTTTTAGAGCCTTTGAACATAGAATATCTAAAAGTTTCAACGACCTCTTTATTAGGCAGGAAAGGATGCTTTGCTATTTCAAGAGGAACAATTTGGTATAAAGCATATCCCCCCTGATCCGTAGTTTTCTTAAGCTCTTCAAAAATCTTTTTCGTTTTAGCGGCGGCGTTTTTGTCTTGTCCTGCGGAATTAAACGGATAAACGGGCATTTTCAGCTTGCCGTTATCGTAATATTGCGGGTCGCGGACGGCTTGAGAGCCGAATCTTACGTCAACGGAAGTTCCGTTTTTGCCTGTTACGCTGAAATTGGAAAATTCCGTTCTTTTGCTTTCGGGATCAACTTCGAAGACCGCATCGATACTAAAGCCGGCAGCGTCAAGCTCATGATAAGTTTCGGCCAAGAACATGGTGTTTGCCACAACGTCTTTGTCTATGGCTTGCGCTAAAACGGTTTCGTCTTTAAACGGATAAACTTTTATTTCAAAAGGCTGTTGTCCCTGCACTTTTATATTGACGTCAAAAACAGGAATATATATCTCGTTGTCATTTTCATCTGTAGTTTTGTACGGTTCGTACTTCACCCAGCCGGGGTCATACTGCGGGCCGAATATCGATTTGAGTTTGGCGTGCATCGTAAACCAGCTGTCGTAAATGTGGTCGGCGGCTTGCGCGAGATTATCGGAAGCGACCTTATTTCCGTCTGCGTCGTAAGGATAAATTTCCGTCGTAAGCAACGGCGAACCGGTCGTGTTTGTTATCTCAAAATATGAAATTTTCTGCGTAATATCGTCGGGATATTTTGGGTTTTGTTTGATCATAAACTTTATTTTGTATTTTGGCAGCAATCTGTCGTAGGTATCGTAAAGATGCTCGGCGTTTTCAGCTATTGTCTGCGCGGGCTTTTGTTCTTGATCTTTTGACGCTATGGGATAAACGTCCGAGTTGAAACGTCCGTCAATTATGCGGAAATACGGGATCTTAAAATCAGGGTCGGACGTGTCGGCAAGTTTAAATTCGACCTTGTGGTTTTGCGTCAAATATTTATACGTGTCGCGCATGATCTCCAAGTTCTTTTTCGTATTTTCTATGTCGGTCAGTTCAAACTCTCCGCCCGCTTCGGCTTTTCCGTACTGGTAAACGTCCGTCTTAAAAGACGCGCCTCTGCTGCCCGGAACCGTTACTTCGAAATAATATATTTTTGCCTCTTTTATATTGGAGTTCAAGTTGGGTTTAGATTTCAGCACGGGGTTAAGCCCTAAATCTATAAGCATATCGCGCAGCTTATATAAATGCTCCGTGCTTTCGAGAGCTTCGTTTACGTCGTTATTAACGCTGTTTCCGTTTGCGTCTTGCCCGAAAGGATAAAATTTCAAAGTTTCGCCGTGCGCGTTTACTTCAAAAACGGGAACTTTGCTGTTTGGCGTCAAGCCGGGCTCTTCCTTATATTCGGCATTCCCGTATTTGACAAGCAAAGCGTCGTAAAATTGCTGAACGTGCTTTACGCTGTTTAAAGCCGACAGCGCCTGCCCTATGGGATAAGTCTCAAAATTATAGTTTTGCGCAATATACATAGAGTCGAAAGGATACACGCTCATTTGAAAAGATTTCGACGGGTCGGAAGTTGACTTGACCGTTATATTAAATATGACAAGCTTATCGTAAGGGTCTGACGTAGAGGTATTGTCCTGCGATAAATCGGCGACAGGCTTAAAACCTTCCGCAGCCAGCAGGCCGTAAAATTCTTTCATATAGTCTATGCTGTTTAAAGCGCTTGTATGCGTTTTATAGCTGTAAGGGTGCAGATCCATATCGAAAGATACGGTATTATTGTTTTCGTCTTTTGCGCTTACGGTTATTTTAAAAGAAACTATTTTTGCGCTCGGGTCGTCAGGTTTTGCGGGGTCGGGCAGAACGTCAAAACTTCCGGGATCGTATCCTTTGTTGTAAGCGCTGCCCCAAGTGTCGTACAAATGGTCAAGCTCGTCTATGTTAAACGCCAGAGAGGTG
>JAISDI010000110.1 GCA_031264895.1 Endomicrobium sp.
CGGAAACGATTGTCGTGTTTTCTTTGTCTACTACAACTCTTTTCGCCTGTCCGAGCATTTCTATGGCGGCTTTGTCAAGTTTTAAGCCGGTTTCTTCGGAGATTACCGTTCCACCGGTAAGAATCGCTATGTCCTGAAGCATGTCTTTTCTTCTGTCTCCAAAACCCGGAGCTTTTACTGCCATAACTTTTAAAGTTCCTCTGATTTTGTTTACTACCAAAGTCGCAAGAGCTTCGCCTTCAATGTCTTCGGCAACTATCATGAAAGCTCTGCCTGTCTGCACTACTTTTTCAAGCAACGGAAGAATTTCCTGCATTGAACTGATTTTTTTGTCGGTAATGATAATATAAGGTTCTTCCAAAATTCCCTGCATTCTTTCCGTGTCCGTTACGAAATACGGGGAACTGTAGCCTCTGTCAAACTGCATGCCTTCAACAACGTCAAGAGTAGTGTCGGAAGATTTGCCCTCTTCAACCGTTATTACTCCGTCTTTGCCGACTTTTTCCATTGCGTCGGCTATAAGATTTCCTATTTCTTTGTCGCTTGCGGAAATGGAAGCTATCTGCGCTATTTCTTCTTTATTTTTTACTTGTTTGGCAGTCTTTTTGAGTTCTTCTATTACGGCTGAGGTGGCTTTTTCTATGCCTTTTTTTATGTGGTTTGCGTTCGCGCCTGCGGTAATATTTTTAAGGCCTTCGGTTATCATGGACTGCGCGAGAACTGTTGCCGTAGTTGTTCCGTCGCCCGCTATATCGTTGGTTTTTGAAGCGACTTCTTTTGCAAGCTGCGCTCCCATATTTTCAAAAGGGTCTTCAAGTTCGATTTCTTTTGCAATTGTTACGCCGTCATTTGTTACGGTAGGCGAACCGAACTTTTTGTCCAAAACTACATATCTTCCTTTAGGGCCTAAAGTAATTTTTACGGCATTGGCGAGTTTGTCAACTCCGCTTTTCATAGCTTTGCGGGCTTCATCATTGTAAATCAACTGTTTTGCCATTTTTTTATCTCCTTATATATTATTTTATTCGATTATTCCCAAAATATCGTCCTGCGTCATTATAAGATATTCGACATTATCGATTTTTACTTCAGTTCCGGAATATTTTCCGAAAAGAACTTTGTCTCCGGCTTTAACGTCAAGAGCAATAACTTTTCCGTCATCGGCTGTTTTGCCTTTGCCGGTTGCCACAACTTCGCCTTCCTGCGGTTTTTCTTTTGCCGTATCAGGAATAATGATACCGCCTCTTTTAACTTCTTTTGCCTCTGCAGGCTTAACTAAAATTTTGTCACCTAATGGTCTAATCATGCTAACTTCCTCCTTGCTTTTGATTATTTTATCTTTTGTAGCGCTCAAGTAATGCTAGCGCTCAGATATTTTGATTGCTGATTATATAAATATTCCCCTTTTTTGTCAAGGTGCTTGCGCACGGCATACTAGAACAGCACCCTTGCGGACGGCAGCCTTTGCAGGCGGCAAATTAGAAAGACAAGCCTTTATAGGCGGGCGCTTGCGTACTGCAAAAGCATTGTTTGCAAAAGCGTTCTTTCCAAGTCCAAACTTCTTGCATCGCGACCCGAGGCAAGTATATAACTAAACGGTTCTGCCATGGACTGTCCAGAAAATATATCAAAAACAGCAGTCGCAGCGTCTATTTGGAATTGCTGATGTTTGAATTGCAGTTTTATTCTTTGTCCTTATCGTCCTTTTTTGACAGTTCTATATTGGCGCTTTGCTTTTCAAGTTTTAGAAATCTGTCGTAATCGCTTTCAAATAATCCGTCTTGTACAATGCGGTATTTTTCCCATTCTGTTTCCGCATGAAGTTTTGCAACTTCTGCCGAAATATTACCGGCATTGTTTAGCAGCTCATATTCCCCTGCTTCTAATATTCTGTCTAAATGCTTCGCCCAATCTTGCATTGTCATAGGCATATTGCGTCTTGCTTGAGCCTCTGAAAAATCTAAATAACCGGAAACTATTAGTTCTAAAGATTTTAATTCTTTTTTGGTCAGATAGTTTTTTGCAACAATGATGTCTGACTTTTTGATTTTACCTTTTGGAGCGTCTTCCCATGTTTCTAATCCCATGTATTCTTTTTTTGCATTTGCTCTTTCGTAAATTACTTCTGCAGCGGTATGCCCATGTATTGCCCAATGAAGCTTGTTCTGTACTTTTTTGAAGAAATCCTGTGTGATTTTTGACGTAATATCATAATCAAGCGCCGTTGCATAAATATCGGTAATTTTTTGATAAAACTTACGCTCTGACAAGCGGATTTCGCGAATTTTTTCAAGCTGTTTTTCAAAATATTCTTTTGTAAGCATTGAACCGTCATTTTTTAAACGGTCAACATCCATTGTCCATCCTTGAATAATATAGTCTTTTGCTATTTTATTGACCCATTTGCGAAATTGAACTGCTTGCTGCGAATTTACTTTGAAACCGACAGAAATAATGACTTGTAAAGAATAATGCTTAATCTCGCGTTCTACTTGGCGATTTCCTTCGTTTTGAACTATCCGGAAATTCCGGATAGTTGATCCTTCTACGAGTTCAGCATCTTCGTAAATCTTTTTCAAGTGTTCATTTATTGTGCGAATATCAACATGATAAAGAGTTGACAACATCTTCTGCGTCAGCCAGATATTTTCGTCCTGATAGCGCATTTCTACGCTTGTCGGATTATCGCCGGTTGCGGCAACAAAGGTCAAATACTCTGCGGCGGACGAACGAATTGCCATATCAGCTTTCTTTGCCAACGTTAATGAGTCAGGGATTTTTGTTTTCTTCATTATTTTTTACCATTCGTGACAGTTACCGAGTATTTCTCGGTAACTGAAGTTTTCTATAACCCGTTTGTCAGTTTCAGGGGCGATTCAAAAGCATTGATTTTTGCGTCATCACGGGCAAAGGAAGCGTCGCGCAAATTAGAACGACAACTACAAGCCTTTACAGTGCGCGGGCTTTCATTATAATTTGGGCTTTTTTCTTTTTCTGATTTCAAAGGAAACAGTTATTTTGTCGCCAAGCGCTATTTTTTTTAGTTCTTATTTTTGCCGGCAGAGCGATAAAATGTGTGTTGTCGCCCATTGGCAGCAGAGAAGTTTCTCAAAACGATTTACCGATATTTGCCGGAATGGCAATTAAACCGCGGTCAGTCAAAATTTCGTACTGTCCGCTAATACTTTTCGGCGTTCTTACAAAATGCCAGCCTTTATCTTGCGGAAATATCTCAACTATGCCTTCAAATTTGTTTTTCATCGCTTAAAAGCCAAAGAAAATTCCGAAATTGTAGTTTATGCGGTCTTCATAAACAGATAGAGTAAAAGACAGGTTTAACGGATTTATAATTATTTGTCCGCCTACGCCGTAACCTACGCCTGAAACTATTGAAGACATGCCCGCCCTGTCTGAAGTTACTGCGTGCAAACCCGTAACGTCATAGCTTAAAAGCGCGTATGGCTGTACGTATGGGACGTCTCCGAAATAAGCGGTAACTGCGGTTTTTATGTTCCACGCATTAAATTTTACGCGCCTTTCCAGCGTGAAAGGATCGTCTGTGTCCGTTATGGCATAATTATAAATTGACTGCGCTGAAACCGTAGGAATGTAATCGTATCCTTCATATAAAAGATATTTTGCTCCGCCGCCAAAAACAAAAGAATCATTATAATATGAAATTCTTGCAAGGCCTGTCACATTTTCCGAAAGCAGAAATTCGCCTTGTATTATCGGATAATAAATTGCCGTATCGCCGTGTCTCGTTACTATGACATCATCCGTGGTAACCTGCTGATAAGACATTTTTATGCTCATGGTAAAACCAAAAGTATCAAGATTTCCGCCAACGCCGTATGAGCCGCCGGCTATCGCCTGACCCACGTCTTTTGCAAATTCGTCAAGGTATCTTTGTGCTTTGGATTTGCTTCCGGCGCCGTATCCTTGAATCTCATTCCTCATAAGCATTACGTTAAAAGCTTCGTAAGGGTGCGCATAAAGTGTGCCGGCGCAAAAAGTTAAAACTGCAAAAATTAAAAATTTTTTCATTTTTTCCCCGCTTTGCGAGATTTTTCCCAGATTATTTTTATTCCTTCAAGAGTCAAATCCGGGCATATAGCTTTGATTTCTTTTATTTCTCCGGACATAAATTCCGCAAGACCGCCCGTCGCGATTATATGGTTAACTTTCATTTCTTTTTTTATTCTTGCGATTATTTCCCTGATAAGCCCGACATAACCAAAATACAATCCGGACTGAATACATTCAACCGTGGTGGTGCCTATTGATTTTGGCGGTTTCTTTATTTCAACATGCGGCAGCTGCGCGGTTTTCAAACTTAAAGACTGTGCGGACATTGCCGGTCCCGGAGCAATCGCGCCGCCAAGGTATCTTCCCTTTTGGTCTATACAATCAAAAGTTGTCGCAGTGCCGAAATCTATGACTACAATACTGCCGCCATAATGGGAACGCGCCGCAACTGCATCGGCAATTCTGTCTGCGCCGGCTTCTTTAGGGTTGCCGGAAGCAAATTTTAAGCCGCCGTTATTTATATGATTGACAAAAAACAGTTTTTTATTGAAATATTTTTTTACAAACGCTTCAAAAACATTGTTAAGAGAAGGCACAACGCTTGCCGCGGCAACATGCGAAACTTTTGAAGCATTAAAACCGGAATAATAAAACATGTCCATAAGCAAAGTGCCGTATTCATCCGCAGTCTGCCCCTTAGCCGTAGACATTCTCCAGACTTTCACCGGACTTTTCGCCAACTTACCGTTTATAAAATCAAAAAGCCCGATTGTTATGTTGGTATTTCCTATGTCTAATGCAAGAAACATAAAATCCCTCTTTGCCCTTGCGGGCGGCATATTAAAACAACAGTCCTTGCGGTCGGGCGCTTTTGGCGCGGTATTTTAGAAAAATGACAAAAACTGATTACAAACATCGACGGAAAAAACGACTAACGACAAAAGCGAACGGCAAAGACCATGACAAAGACAAAGACAAAGACAAAGACAAAGACAAAGACAAAGACAAAGACAAAGACAAAGACAAAGACAAAGACAAAGACAAAGACA